>JAUQPV010000011.1 GCA_030550225.1 Acidobacteriota bacterium
TCTACCTATCTGCCCATCTGCTCAGGGAGGCACCCGTGGTGATTCGATGGTCCTTAGGTAGTTGCCGACCGGATGGGGGTCCGGGAGTCCCGGCGGTCGGGGACCTCGGGGCCGTCGTCCGGGGGAGTTTTTATCAGACCGGCCGGGGTGAGCCCTTCCTGTGGCTTCCCTCGGCGCAGGGCCACTGGCGTTTCTACGATATCTGGGCCGACGCCCTGGCGGAGGTCTTTACCGTACTGGTCCCGACCCTCCGGGGCGAACGGGATTTCGACCCGACGCCGGACTTCGACTGGGACGTCCTGGTCGCCGACGTCTTGGCCGACATGGACGCCGTCGGCTGGCGTCAGGCCTGGATCGGCGGGGCGTCCTTCGGGGCGGCCCTGGCCCTCGTCTGCCTGAGTCGGGCCCCGGAGCGTTTCCAAGGGGCCGTCCTGTATGGCACGCCCTGGGACCGGCCGGGCCCGTGGCTTCGGCGGGTCGTTCGTTGGATGGACCGACGTGGGGACTGGGACCGGCTGGGACGGGTCTTCCGGGTCTGGGCCCTGGCCCTGCTGGCCCATGAATCTCTTCGCCTGCCCCGAAGTTTACGGAGATCGTACTTGCGATGGTTCTTCGAGCGGTGGCCCCAGTATGGCGTGCCGACTGCCGTCTTGGGTCGTCGGGTCGCCCTCCTGGGCCGTCTGGCAGATTATGTCCGACCCGAGCAGATCGACGTGCCCGTGGGGGTCCTGGCGGGAGCTCGGGACTGGCTCGTCCGGCCCCGGTACCAACGGGACCTGGCTCGACGTCTCCCGCGGGGGGTCTTCGTGTGCATCCCGGGCGTCGGCCATCTGGCGCCCCAGACCCATCCGTCCGTTCTGACGGCATGGATCGTTCGATGGACTGCCTCCCTTGTTCCGGAATGAAACCTGGCGTTCCGACCCGAAAGGGTCGACGAAGGTCGGCCGGCTGTTGACCCCCTGCGTGGCTTGTGGGACGATGGATACGACGTCATTCGGAGGTCGTGGATGCTTTTGATGCCGAGTCGGGACGAAATCTTGGAACTCCTCCGCCGGACAGGGGCTCTCCGGCAGGGTCATTTCATCCTCCCTTCAGGCCTCCACACGGACCACTTTTTCCAGCTCCCCCTGGCGATGCGCTATTACGACAATGTCCGTCGCCTGGGTGTCGCCCTCGGCCGACTCCTGCGGGACGTCCCCCGCGTGACGCAATCCCTGCCTCGCTGTACGGTCGTCGCCCCGGCCAGCGGCGGGATCCCCGTGGCCTTCGCCGTCCGGGACGCCCTGGAGGCCGAGCAGGTCGTGTGGGCCGAAAAACAAGCCGGCCGACTTTACTTCCGGCCCTTCACGGCCGTCCAGAAGGGCGACCGGTGCGTCCTGGTGGACGACATCATCCTGACAGGGACCACGCTCGAGCAGTTGATCCGTCTCGTGTGGGACCACGGCGGCGAGATCTTGGCCGTCGGCGTCCTGGTCGATTCAGGCATCCGGGCCTTTCGTCCCGACCCGATCCCGGCCGTCCGCCTCGTCGAGTTTCAGACCCGGGCCTATCCAGACGCCGCCCGGTGTGAACTCTGCCGGGCCGGCGTGCCGGCCGTGGCGGTAGAATTTTGAAAGGCAGTCGGGCAGGAAACCAGATGAGATCACGACCGAATCATTTACCTGTGACCCTTTGCGCGCCCTGCGAGTGAAATCCCCACAGGCGGGCGAGGAGGAGGATCTGGCCGGTGTGGTGGGCCGCATGTTCGATGAGGTGATGGAGGATTCCGGCCCGGCGGACAGGGATCCGCCGGCGGCCGACCGGCCGGGGCTCGTCTAGGGCTTCATCAGGCAGGGCGAGGATGCGTCCTCGGATACCGGTCAGGGTCTGACGAACCTCAGTAAGGAGATCCGTCTTCGGACGCCCGGTCGTCGTCCAGTCCTGCTCCGCCAGGGCGGCCAGGGCGTTGGGGTCATAGGCCTCTTCCAGGGCATAGGTCGCTAGCCGGGAAGAGGCGCCGACGACATGCTGAAGGCGGGCGCCGATGGGCGGTACGTCTGGGGCCGGCGTCCACCAGAGGGCCTCGTCGGGCAAGTCTCGCAGATAGGCCTCCAAGAGGTACAGGACCTGATCGAGGCCCTTAAGAAGATCGGCCTTTCGGGGTGAGATGGTCGGTTCATCCGGCGTCAGCCACGGTTCCATCGGGAGCCTCCCTCTACTCGGCAATTTGGGAATTCGGCAACGCGGCAAATAGGCAGGTCAGGCGTAGAAGCAACCGGTAGTGGCCCAAATACGGGCACCTATCAGCCCAGACACTACCAGACAGACGTATGCAATTTGTGGGGCAACCCCAAGGGTCGTACCCACGCTCGGCCCACCCATTTGCCGAACTGCCAAACTCCCGAATTCCCGAACTCCCGCCGTCGTGGCTGGGCACGGGCGGGGCGGCCAGACGGACCGGGGGTCCTCGACCAGGCGGTCGCCCTGCTGGCGGATCCAGAGGACGTACCGACACCGGTCGGAACCGACGAGGGCCTGAGCCTGCTCGGGTCCCATCACGAAGAAGGCCGTCGACAGGGCGTCGGCCTCGGTCGCCGATGGTGTCACGACGGTCACGCTGACGACATCGGTCTCGACGGGCCGGCCCGTCCACGGGGAAAGGATGTGGCTGTAACGTCGGCCTCGGGCGACAAAGAAGCGTTCATAGTCCCCGCTCGTCGAAACGGCCATGTCCTGCACGGGGAATGTTTGCCAGGCTCGGTTGGGGCGCCGAGGATGGCGGACGGCGACGGTCCAGGGCCGGTCGACCCCGTCGGAGGCACCCATCGCATAGATTTCCCCGCCGAAGTTGAGGAGGCCGTGGCGAAGGCCCGCCTGTCGGAGCCGCTCGACGGCCCGGTCGAGGGCGTAGCCCTTGGCGATGCCGCCCAAGTCAAGGACCATCCCGGGGGTCGCCAGCCGGACCATGCGACGCGATGGGTCCCGATCTATCTTTCTGTAGCCTACCCGAGTCCGAGCCTGAGCGATTTCCTCATCAGACGGAACGCGGCGGGGCCCTTCCAGGAACCCCCAGAGCTGGACGATCGGGCCGACCGTGACGTCGAAGGCGCCCTTTGTCTCCCGGCTATATGCGATGGCTTGTTCGAGGATGTCCCACAGGGGTTCGCTGACGGGGACCGCCGGTCCCCCGGCCTGCCGGTTGAGGGCCCACAGCTCGCTGGACGGGTCGTATAGCGTAAACCGGCGGTCCAGGTCCTGCACGAGGCCGATGACGTCGTCGAGGACCCGCCCAGCGTAGACCGGGTCTTCGTGGAGGATCCGCACGGTCAAGTAAGTCCCCATCACGACCCACGTCCGCTGGACCCACCGGCCGGTCCCCGAGACCGGCGGGGCCGACATAAGCCAACCGCTTCCCCAGAGGCCGATGACCAGGACAGCGACGGTCCCGCCGTGCCGAAAGCCGTGACCCCATTTTCGACACACCCTGGGGCGCTCGACGGCCAGCCCCTGCCTTCGACGTTCCGAGTCCGAACTCCATGTGCTACAATGCCCGTTCATGTCGGAAGCCTGGGTGTTGGCTGTTCGGTAAAAGACCCCAGACCTGTTTCGGAAGCTCAGTGGACCTTGTCTGGGACGAGGTGCTCCGGTGGTCCCATCGGGTCTGTAGTTTATGGTCTGAGGTCCCTTTGAGTCCAACACCCAGCACCCAGGACCTAACGCCGAAGCCAGCGGATGATGGTGAGGAGTCGTCTCATGCGTATGCCAGTGCAAATCCGACAGATTTTATTTGCGACAGACTTCTCTCGCTACTCGGACCGGGCCCGGGACTATGCCGTGACCCTGGCCCGGAAGCATCGGGCGCACGTGTATGTCCTGCACGCCATCGAGGTCCTCTACTACATGAACGAAAAGGACCCGGAGCTCCGCGAGTGGTTCAAGACCCTCGAACGGGCGATGGAACGAAAAATGGCCGACGAAGTGGCTTTCTTCCAGTCCCACGGCGTGGCGGCCACAGGGGAGGTCATCATCGGGACTCCCTGGAAGGTGATCTTGCGTTTTGCTGAAGAGGTGGGCGTCGACCTAATCGTCATCGGCAGTCACGGTATCGGGACGGAAGAGGGTCGCATCCTCTTGGGGACGACGTCCCACAAGGTCGCCCTGGCCTCGAAGATCCCCGTACTGATCGTGCGGCCGGAGACGACCGAGGCTACCGAGGTCCCGGAACTCGGGTAACAGGTCGGCAGATAGGGCGCCATTCGCTGTTCGCTATTCGCCATTCGCCCAGCCAGCGGGATGCGCCTGCCGCCAGCGGCCCCACAGGTAGGCTTGGAGGAAGGCCTGGAACGCCGGGTCGAAAGCGGCCCGGCTCTGAGGGTTCCGCGCCACGAAAGGCCCCGGCCGGCCGTCCTGTACCCACAGGACGCCGTCGGCGGCGGCGATGAACCCGCCTTGTCGGGTGTAGCCGAAGGCGACGGCCTCGGGCGGCGTCTCCCGGTAGAACAGCCACGCCAGACGGCTTTCCCCATCCCAACGGGCGTCCTTCCGGGACACGTCAAACCAGTCGCTCAGGGTCGGTACGACGTCCAGGCCGGACATCGGTGCCCGGACCGAAGGGGTCGGGACCAGCACGCCGGTCGGAAGCCGACAGCCCAGGAATCCGGGCCGGACCTGTCCGTCCTCGATACGGCCGGTCCCCAAGACGCAAAGGTCGACGTGACCGGCCAGACTCACTTCCGCCGACAACGCCCGCCGCAGGTCCCCCAGCCAAGCGTCCAGGCCCTGCGTCTCCGTTTGGGGGTCCGACAGCCGGAAAATGCGAGCGACGAAGGCTTTCTCCCGTCGGGCCTGATGATACCGCAGGATGCTTCGGATTCGGTCGACCTCCCGGTTCGGCGTTGGGACCGACGGCGTCACCGCTTCCAAGGCCCGGAACGCTCGGCGTAGGTCCCCCAAGCCGACCACGCCGGCCGGGACGAATCCATACGTCTGGTATAGACCCCGTTGAAACACGCCGCTCAAGGGGACCGTCGGGGGACCCGACCGGACGCCGCTCCAGAAGGCCGCCAGGTTTCGGTCCGGGTCATCGTACACAGGATACACCGACGTGAAGACGGCCGCCCCGGCCAGGAGGGCCTCCAGGTTGGGCCACGGCGTCTGACCGGGCGTTTCCAGATTCAGGTCCGTATAGGCCAGTCGGTCCGCGACGACGAGGACGACATGGAGCTGGCTGTTCAGGCGGCAGAACTCCCGAAAGGCCTCGACCGGGTTCTCGACCGGCGCCCACGGAGGCGACGCCTCCGGGACGGTCCGGTACAGCATGGGTTCGACCAGCCAGACCCGGTCCGCCTGAACATCTTGAAGTTCTAAGATGATTCGTAAGACAGCCCACTGCCGGGCCAGGGGACTCAGGTCCACCTGAAAGGACCGGACGGCGTGAGCCAGCTCGGCGGCAGGGACCGCCGTCGGGGGCAGGAGGTCGACGGGCGCCGACCCCTGGAAAGGCCGGAGGCCCTGCACGTGGACCTGAACGGCCCCGGCCGTGATCCCTTGAGCCCCGACGCCCCACGCCAGGACAGTGCCCGGTGGGACCCACGTCGGGAATTCGACCTGGAGGGAAGAGCCGACCGAGAGGGCTCGGTACTGCCGTCCATGAATGAGGGTCAGGACCGCCCCGGTCTCGGTACCCTGCACGTTCAGCCGCTCCGGTACCGTCAAGAGATAGACGACGTCATACGGTCGAGACGGCGTTCCGACAGACTGACACCCGTAAAGGACGATGAGACCGAGCGTCGTGCCCAACCATCGAAGTCCATACTTCATGCCCAAGTCTCCGCGTACCTGGTAAATTTCGTGGGCGGCGTGGCGGTACCATTCATGGGGGTCATGGCTCATAGCTCATGGCTCGTAGGCCTTTGCCCTCAGCTATGAGCCATAAGCCCTCCGCTGATAAGCCACCCCATCACGACGCTATCGCGCCGTCCCTCTTCACAAGATGCGACCGTAGCCGGCCGACTGCCAGTCTTTTAGGAATCGTTCCAGACCGATGTCCGTCAGGGGATGCTTCAGGAGCTGTTCGAAGACCTTCGTCGGCATCGTGGCGATGTCAGCCCCCAGGAGGGCCGCCTCCAAGACGTGGAGGGGATGCCGAATCGAGGCGACCAGGACTTGCGTCTTGACCTGGTAGTTGCGAAAGATAGCCACGGTCTGACGAACGATCTGCATCCCCCGATGGGTGATGTCGTCCAGCCGGCCCACGAAGGGGCTGACGATGTAAGCCCCGGCCTTCGCGGCCAGGAGGGCCTGAAGGGGCGTGAAGATGAGGGTCGTGTTGACCCGGATGCCTTCCCGGCTGAGGACCCGGATCGCCCGGAGGCCATCGGCCGTCATCGGGATTTTGACGACGATGCGGGGATCCAGGGCGGCCAACCGACGGGCCTCGGCGATCATCTCCTCGTGTTGCGTCGCCACGACTTCAGCACTGACGTCCCCCTGGACGATGGCGCAGATCTCCTTGAGGACGGCCAGGGGGTCTCCGCCCTGCTGAGCGAGGAGGGTCGGGTTCGTCGTGACCCCGTCGATCACGCCGGTGGCCGCCAGGCGCCGGATTTCATCGACGTTGGCCGTGTCTAAGAAAATCCTCAT
Source organism: Acidobacteriota bacterium (assembly GCA_030550225.1). Lineage (GTDB taxonomy): Bacteria > Acidobacteriota > HRBIN11 > HRBIN11 > HRBIN11 > HRBIN11. Next base: position 6,622 of record JAUQPV010000011.1, read on the forward strand.
CGGCCTGCCTCGACGGTTCGCAGACGGGATGCAAAATGCAGGATACAAGATGCAGGCCGCAGGATGCAAGATTGGACAGGCGGCAGATAGGTAAGTGGGCAGGTCGGCAGATGGGGCGCCGTTCGCCATTCGCTATTCGCCACTCCCTATGAGCCGCCGGCGGAGGAGGTCCAGGGCCATCTGGACGGACTGTTCCTTGATGAGCTCCCGCGTCCCCCGAAATTGGAAACGGCGGTGCGTCATCCCGTCCGGTCCGGCGACGGCGATGTGGACGGTCCCGACGGGCTTCTCCGGCGTCCCGCCCGTCGGACCGGCGATGCCCGTGATGGCGACGGCCCAATCGGTCCCGGCCCGCCGGCGGGCGCCCTCGGCCATCTGACGGGCGACCGGCTCGCTGACGGCACCGTACTGGCGAATGGCCTCGGGGTCCACGCCCAGGAGGTCGACCTTCGCTTCATTGCTGTAAGCGACGTAACCCCGCATGTAGTACGCCGAGCTCCCGGACACGTTCGTGATCCGATGGCCCAGCAGGCCGCCTGTACAAGACTCGGCCGTCGCTAAAGTCTGCCGTCGGTCCCGGAGGCGCTGGCCGACGACTGCTTCGATAGGGATGTCCCCCTCGGCGTAAAGGTCCTCACCGAGGGCCTGACGGAGGCGTTTCAGAAGCTGGTGCCACGCCGCCTCATCGTCCGGGCCGGTCCACCGGACCTCCAGGTCCACGCGGGCCGGTCCCGGCAAGATCGACCACGTCACGTCCGAACGGTCCAAGATGGCCTGGACCCGCTCGGCGATACGGGACTCGGGGACGCCGCTCGTCCGTAAGAGGACCGACCTCGGCGGGACCGGAGGGGCGAGCCGACGGAGACGCTCTTCCAGATGAGCTTGGTAGATCCCCTGGAGCTCGGGCGGCGGACCCGGCAGGAGGACGTACACCCGGTCCCCGGCCTCGATCCACTGACCCGGGGCGGCACCGACCGGGTTCGGTAAGACTTCGGCCCCCTCGACGACCTGCGCCATCCGAAAGACCATCGGCGGGAGTGAAATCCCCCGAGCTGCGATGTCGGCCTCCATTCGGCGGCGCCAGTCGGCGTCCTCGACGACCGCCCGCCCCAGCCATCCGGCGACGGCCTCCCGCGTGACGTCATCGTGGGTCGGCCCGAGCCCGCCCGTCACGATGATGACGTCGGCCCGGTCCTGGAAAAAGGCCAGTCCTTCCTGGATCGCCGGGACGTCGTCGGGCACGACGAGGCGACCGACGACCGTGAAGCCCAAGACCCGTAAGCGGGCCGAAAGCCACGGTCCATTCGTATCCACGCGTCCGCCGTCCAGCAATTCTGTCCCGACGGCAATGATGGCGACCCGCCCGGCCTGCATGGAAGCCCTCCGAGATGGATACGGAATGCAGGATAGGGGATGCACGATGCAGGATGCAAGATGCGAAATGGGGAAGTAGGGAGGGATTAGATGGGCAGGTTGGCAGGTGGGTAAATGGGGCGGCTGGGACGCAGGCCTCTGGCCTGCGGGAGCGCAGACGTCCCCGTCTGCGGGAAGTCAGACGTCCCCGTCTGCCGGAATGTAGACCTCCATCCTCGGGACGCCAGCAGTCATGCTGGCGTCTCATGGTGCGACCGGCCGGTCGCTCCTACTGCGGAGGATTCAAAATTTTGAATCTCGTCCCGGGGATTCAAAATTTTGGACGTCCCTTAGCCCGTCTGCCCAAATTCATCCTCATGACGCTTAATAATTGCGCTTTAGAATGCAATAAAATACATTAATTACATGTATTTAACCAATACCCATGCGGCACGGGATTTGATACGACCATGTGGGTATAAGGCTGGGCGGGCGGGACGTCCCCCCAAAAAAAGGGGGCGTCTGGACCCCTGCCTTCCCAATGCAAGCCCTGGTTTTTATGATCGTGAACAACGCGGGACTGACGCCGGCATCCGGGCCGGCTCCTGAGGATGACACCGCTATGACGGGCGGTTCCATAAGGATGAGACCGGCATGACTGCCGGTGTTCGGATGGGATGGACGCCGCCGTCACTGGCGGCGCCAGGACAGGGGGACGTCGGGATGACTCCCGGCGTCCCGAGAGATCAGTCATTGCCCGGTCGTTACCGTTTTATTCCCTTTATCCATGGAGTTGTCCCGGGATCGCAGAGCCACGCGTAGGGGGGGAGGTGAAGGGTGGGAGTTCCTGATTAGAGAGGGGCACTCATCCATAGCCAAGGAGGTTCGCTATGAGACACGCGTGGCTCTGGGGGGCTCTCCTGAGTCTCCTGGTCGGGGGACTCGTTTGGGCCCAGGAAAGTGCGACGACGGGTTCCCTTTTTGGGAAGGTCGTGGACTCGGAGGGGAAGCCCTTACCGGGTGTGGCCGTCACGGCCGTCTCCGAAACGGGCGTTCCCCGACGGGCTTTGACGGACGCCAACGGTGAATTCTCCTTTCCCTTCCTGACGCCGGGGCAGTACGAGGTCTTCTTCAGCCTGACGGGATTTGCGTCTTACAAGCTATCGGCGACTGTCGCCCTGGGTCAGCGGACGGTCTTGCGGGTGACGCTCCGGCAGGAAGAGGTCGTCGAGGTCGTGGCGACGCCCGTCGTGGACGTGACTTCGGCGAGTACCGGCGTGGCGGTCACCGACACCCTCATGCGGTCGGTGCCCGTGGGGCGCTCCTTCTCGTCGGCGGCTTACATCGGGGCGTCGGCGACGAGCGGTTTCGGGCCGGCGAACCCAACGATCGGTGGCGCCACGGGCCTGGAAAATACTTACATCGTGGAGGGTCTCTCCATCACGAACGCCGGCTATGGGGCGTTAGGTTCTTACTCGATCCAGCTCGGCTCGATGGGGTCGGCCATCCCCTTTGACTTCGTGAAAGAGGTCCAGGTCAAGAGCGGCGGCTACGAACCCGAGTACGGCGAGGCCCTGGGCGGCGTCATCAACATCATCACAAAGTCGGGCGGCAACCAATGGGCCGGGGACGTCTTCGCCTACTGGCGGCCGGCGGCCTTGGAGGGTGCCCGAGAGCACACGGGGACGACGTTCGCCCCGGAAGTCTATACGAAGGGCGTTACGAACTTCGATGCCGGATTTGCCGTCGGCGGCCGCCTCGTCCAGGACAAGCTCTTCTGGTTCCTGGCCTTGGACCCGACCCAGGACCGCATCACCCGGGTCGCCCCGCCGGGCTTCCCCCTGGCCGACTTGGGCGACGTGACCTCGACCCGATGGACATTCCCTTACTCGGGCAAGCTGACCTGGAACGCCAGTGCCGAGCACATCATCGAGGCGGTGGCCTTTGGGGACCCCGGCCGGCTCCAGAAGGGCCTGTGGTTTTCTCAAGCTTTTCTGGTCAGTCGTCTGGAGGATGCCCAGCTCGGGGCGACCTTTGGCGGTCACAACGCCCTGGTCCGCTGGACGGGCTTGTTCGGGAATCACCTTTTAGCTGAAGCGACGGTCGGGTATCACTACGACTCCATCAAGAATCGGGACTTCCTGAATCAGGATTCCATCCAGGACAACCGGGGTGCGGTGACCGTCCTGAAGGGCGGTCTGCAGGGGCGGCTCATCGACGGGACGAGCCGGATTCCCCAGGCCGTCGGCAAGTTGACTTACATCGTCCCCGAACTCTTGGGTCGTCACGAGTTCAAGGTCGGCGCTCAGTGGCAACGCATCGAGTGGGACCATACGTGGATCTTCCCGGGCGAGCCGAAGGAGTGGACCTACATTAAGACCGCCACGGGCGAGGTCAAGAAGATACGTACGACGACGGGTCATCAGATTTTCATCGACCGGATCGACGACCCCGCCGTTTGCGGCCGAGTCGGACTGCCGGCCCCCTGCGCCCAGTTCAAACTCCACCGAGATGGCCACCGGACATCACCCAATTCCCTGGCCACGCGGGGGACCTATTTCTCATGGTTTGCCCAGGACAGTTGGAACCCCGTCCCGAACCTGACGCTGAAGCTGGGCGTCCGGTGGGACCGCCAGACGCTGAAAGGGGCCGGGGCCGTCGGTCAGGAGATGACCATCAGCAACCAGTGGGCGCCCCGCCTCGGCTTCGTGTGGGACTTCCTAAACGACCGGAAGGGGAAGGTCTTCGGCTACTACGGCTGGTTCTTCGAGAAGATCCCGATGGACATCGCCGCCCGCTCCCTGTCGTCGGAGACGAACATCGAGATCCTGGCCCTGGCACCTCTGGACACGCCGGCTGAGGACTACTACCGAGTCCTGAATGACCTGTCCCGGCAGATTTTCGGTGGAGAATACGGCGCCGTCGGGATTCCTGAGTACGTGTGCGACGGGAAGCCGGGTTTCGACGTGGCCGGTAACCGTTACGACGATGACCCCGCCTGCATGGGTCAGCGCCTAAAGGGCCAGTACGTCGGCGAATGGATGGTCGGCGTCGAGCGCCAGGTCTGGAAGAACCTGGTCGTCTCGGCTCGATTCCAGCGCCGGTGGATCGGTCGGGTCATTGAGGACATTCAGATGAACGCCCACGAGGATATCGTCGCCGGTCGGGCCGACTTCGGGACGTGGGTCATCACGAACCCCAGCGACAAGCTCGTGTGCACGGCCCCGATTTACGACCCGACGGGCTTCCTCGTCGGTTGCAGTTCACCGGGCCAGCTCTTCCCGAAACCCGAGCGGAACTATACGGCCTTCGAGGTCACGGTCACCAAGCGGTACAGCGACAACTGGCAACTCATCGCTTCCTACCGATGGTCCCGCCTGCGGGGCTTCTACGCCGGCTACAACTGGCGGGAGCGGCGCTACACGGGCGTCCTGGACGAACTCGGCCAGCCCGACCCCAACATCACGGGCCTGTTCGACTTCCCCTGCAACCCGGCCCTGTTCCCAGACCTGAGGGAGACCTGCACGAGTGGCCCCCTCTTCGCAGACCGGACTCACGTGCTCCGCGTCTACGGCTCCTACACGCTCCCGATGGGCTTGAACCTGGGTGCCGGGGTGTCTGTCGAGTCGGGGACTCCGATGGGTAAGCTGGGCGCCCTCATCTTCTACCCGCCGGGGACCCGCTACGTCGGCCCCCGGGGCGAGCTCGGCCGGACCGATACGATCTTCAACGTCGACCTTCATGCCGATTACACCCTCAAGCTGACCCAGCGGAACCGCCTCACGTTGATCCTCGACGTCTTCAACCTGTTCAATCAGCAAGCCGCCGTCGATAAGGACACGGTCGTTGAGTTCACATACGGACAATACCGGCCCGGCATGACCGATGCGGAGATCCGGCGGATCAACCCGGATTACCTGAAGACCCGCTTCTTCTCACCGCCGCTGGCCGTACGGTTCGGTGCCCGCCTGTCCTTCTAAAATGAACACGGAATCGGGGGTGCCCTGCCGTCTCACCCGGCGGGGCGCCCCCGTGGACCGGTGGCATCTCCCTCCCGGCACCGCCCGTCGTGGCGGCGTCACCTCAGCGTACCAGCACTCATCACCCTTTGCTCTTTGCCCTATGCGCTTTGCCTTCCTATCTCCCCGTCTCATCCCGGAACGGTTCGATGTACACGTCCCAGTACCGTTCGTAGAACTCGATGGTGTGCTGGAGGCCCGTCCGGAGGTCTGTCCGGGGCGTCCAGCCCAAGCGCTCCCGGATTTTCCGGAAGTCCGTCTGGAAGTCGCCGACCTCGATGGCCTTGTGCTGGGGCGGGAAGGGCATCAGCCGGATGCGGCCCCGACCCGTCAACTCGACGATTTGCTCCGCGATTTCCAAGACGGTATGGGTCTCCGTGGCCCCCAGGTTGAAGACCTCGCCAGCGACGTCCGTCGCCGCCCCGACCCGTAGGAAGGCTTCGACGACGTCGTCCACGTAGTTGAGGTCCCGCCTCTGCTGGCCCGTCCCGAAGACGGGGATCTCCCGGTCCTCCAGGGCCAGCCGCAGGAGCCAGTGGACGAAACATCCCCGGGGAGACTTCATCTGATGGCGGGGACCGTACGTATTGATGAGTCGGAGGGAGACCGTGGGAATCCCATAAAGGTGATAGTACAGCCAGTGGTAGGCCTCGGCGGCCATCTTGTGGATGCCGTTAGGGTCGAGGGGCTGGAGGGGATGGTCCTCCGTCACGGGCAAGCGCTGGGCCCGGCCATACTCAGACCGGGTCGCCGCATAGATGACCCGCGCGGCGGGGTTCAGCCGGCGACATGCCTCCAGGAGAGCGATATGGCCCGTCAGGTTGTAATGCAGGTCGGCGAAGGGGTCCTCCAGGCTGGCGATGTGGCTGACCTGGCCGGCCAGGTTGAAGATGACTTCTGCTTCGGCGACGAGGGGCTCGACGATTTCCCGTTGGCGCAAGTCGGCGATGACGACTCGAACTCGGTCCTCGACGGGGTGGAGATTGAAGAGATGACCCCCATGAGCCTCAACGAGGGCATCGACGACGGTCACCCGGCTCCCCAGGCTGACGAGGGCATGGATCAAGTTACTTCCGATGAAGCCCAGGCCGCCGGTGACCAAAACGGCACGACCTTGATAGAATTCAGTCCACGGCGGAGGATGCATAGGGACTCCCCAAAGGTCCCAGGTTCTGAGGAAGGGATGATAGGCCCCCGCCTACAGACTTGCCCAGGTGCCTGAGGTCCCTGGATCTATGGTCCATAGTCTGGAATCTGGGGTCTTTTTTCCAGGGCCCGCAGGGCCTCGAGGGGAGCCCGACGGACCGGATGACGCCAGAGGTCCCACCGGAGCTTCAGCAAGTCCCGGGCCACCTGCAGGATCCGACGGGGCCGGAAGAACTGGGAGACGCCGTACCGTCGGGGGTAGTGCTTCACAGGCAATTCGATGATCCGATAGCCGCTGTCCTGGATTTTCTTCATCATCTCGACGCATACGACGCCACTGTCGTAGTGGAGGGTCACGTGGTCGAAGATGCTCCGCCGCATGAGCCGGAAGTCGCAGTCCACGTCCCGCAGGCGGATGTTGAAGAGAAAGCGGGCGATCCAGTAGTAGACCTTCCCAAAGAGCCACCGGGACCAGTGGTCGGCCCGCTTGATCTTATATCCGTTGATAACGTCGGCCCGGTCGATGTACTCGACGAAGTGGCGAAGCTCGGCGACGTCGTACTGGGCGTCCCCGTCGGTATAGAAGACCCACTCCTTTGTGGCGTTCGTGAAGCCCGTCCGCAAGGCCGCCCCGTAGCCTCGATTCTGCGGATGGTGGATGACCCGCACGTGAGGAACTTCCCGGGCGACCCGTTCGGCAATTTCCCCGGATCGGTCCTGGCTCCCATCGTTGACGGCGATGATCTCGAAGTCGTCCGTGATTTCAGAAAGGACCTCGTAGGACTTACGGATCATGGACTCGACGGTGCCTTCGTCGTTGTAAACCGGGAAAAATACCGTGATGGAAGGTCGCTTCTGTCCCGACTCGGCCATGTGCAATCCGTCTCCCCCCTTCATCCGGCGGGTCATTAAGAAGAACCAGTATACCAAAGTATACCAAAGGCCGCTCGGTCCAATCAAATCTGTCCGATTCGTCGGATCAGACGGATTCTTTAGGGTTCCTTTAGAGCCGTAGGGAGCATAGGCCTCCAGCCTGGGACATCACGCGGGAAGGCTTGCGGAGGACGGGGGATCTCTGGGGTCTAAGAATAGGCTGTGGCGCGCCCGGAGGGACTTGAACCCCCAACCTTGTGATCCGTAGTCACACGCTCTATCCAAGTTGAGCTACGGGCGCCCGGGAGGGATATGCGCCGGATGCACGTCCAAAAAGAAACATGAGAGGCCAGATGGGGACTCTTTCGTCGCCCATCCGGCCCTCGTGCATCCTGCATCTTCATGTCTAATCATAGTCCGAAGGATGGCCGGTGGCAACTATCCGGTCTCGGCGTGACTGTTCCAAAATTGGTTGGGAAATGGCTGGAAAAACTCATCCCAGCTTGCCGCGGCCCTAATCGGGGCTCAAATCTCAAGGAAAACCGCTTCAATCCTGCATGCCCGCCCGATTCGCCCACCAAAAATGAAACAGTCACGGCTCGGCGGTCGGCGGGGGGAAGTTGATAGCCGGATGAAGCCACTCGGGATACTCGACCCGGGCGATGGCGGCCAGGCGACCGTCGGTCGTGAAGACCCGCAGGTAGGGGAATTCCAGGAGCCTTTCCGGGGCTTCGATAAAGCGGAGCAGGGGCGGCAGGGGGACACGCTGGCCGTGGAGGAGCCGTTCGACGACCCGCGGATGGGCCGCCAGACGGGGCCAGTGAGGTTCCACGTGGTCCAGGCTCAAGAAGTGGGGCGGCACTAAGGCCGGGTCAGCGAGAAAGTCCTTCAGGGCGATCGTCTCGGACACGTCGTGGGGCCCCCACCGGGTGCGTCGGATTTCGAAGACGACGGCCCCGACCCCCAGGGCCCGACCCAGGTCCCGGGCCAGGGCCCGGATGTAAGCCCCGGCGGAACAGTGGATGCGTAAGGTCAGGAACGGGGGGTCGTATCGAAGGACCCGGATCTCGTGAAAGCGGACGGGCTTGGGCGGCGGCTCGGGCACGGGTTTCCCATGACGGACCCACCAGTACAGGGGGCGGCCCTTGTACTTCTTCGCCGAGATCAGAGGCGGCACCTGCTGGATTTCACCGACGAAGGCCTGGACCTTTTCGGTGATCGTCGCCTCGTTCAGGTCCGGGGGAATGGGATATTCCGCCAAGACATGGCCGGTCCGGTCGTGGGTGTCCGTCTCGACGCCCAGGCGAAAGGTCGTCTCATAGACCTTATCGTAATGAGTCAGGATCGGGGCCAGGCGGGTGGCCCATCCAAGGGCCAGGGGCAAGAGGCCCTCGGCGATGGGGTCTAACGTGCCCAAGTGACCGACCCGCCGCTGTTTCAGGGCCTTGCGGACGGCATCGACCACGTCATGGGAGGTCGGCCCGGAGGGTTTATCGATTAGCAGGAGGCCATGAACCAGGGGCTTCGGGGCTCTTTCCACTTTCATCCTCCTCGGGGGTTTCCGAGAGGGGCACGGGGATGACCTGTTCGTCGGGTCGGGCGTACATGAGCTGTTCCCGAGCGATTTTTTCAATGAGACGGAGGTCTGTCTGGAGGCGTCGATTCGTCTGCTGGAGGGACTCGATCCGACGACGCATCTCACGGAGTTCGGCCTGCAGTTGTTGCTCCTGCCGGGAGAGTTGCATCCACAGGGCCACGCCCTTCGGGTCGACGAAGGGCCAGAGCAGGGTCGCCAGGCTCAAAGCGGCGCACACGTAGAAGAACGTCCGGGCATTCCGAGGGTGCTTCATCCGTCGTTCCCCCGTATGGAACGAATGGCCGTTTGGACCAAACGACGGGCCGTATCCCGATGGGGGCTCTCGGCGTACACCCGAATGAGGGGCTCGGTGCCGGCCATACGGACCAGAAGCCACGTTTCGGCGTCGATGTATAGCTTGATCCCGTCCAGGGTTTCCACTCGACGGACCCCGTAAGGTCCGATGGCCGTCGGCGGCGAACGGAGCCACGCCTGATATTGCCGGAGGGCTTGTTCGTCGCAGGCGCAGTGGCCCTTGGCCTGATAGAGTGGACCGTACTTTTCGACGATCTTCTGCCAATAGGCCGTCAGGGGCTCGCCCGTCTGGGCGACGACCTCGGTCGCAAGCAGACAGGCCAGCATGCCGTCCTTGTCCGGGATGTGAGGCCGGAGCGTGAAACCGGCGCTCTCCTCGACGGCGACCAGGATGTCGTCCCGCCAGAGGTAGGGGGCCGCATTCTTATACCCGATGGGGGTCTGAATCACGGGCTGGCCGTGGGCTTGAGCGATCCGGTCCAGCAGGTGGGTCGTGGCGATATTCCGCACGACGCCCCCTGTCTCGCCTCGGCCCTCTAAGAGGTAATCGTACAGGATGCACAGGACCTGCTCGGGCTGCACGTAGACGCCGTCCCGGTCGACGATCCCGAAGCGGTCGCCGTCCCCGTCCATCGCCAGACCGAGGTCGAATTGACCATCCCGGACAAACCGGATGAGCTCCTGGAGGTTCTCCCGGGTCGCCTCCGGGCCGTAGCCCCCGAAGTAGGGGTCCTTGAAGCTGTGAAGTGGCTCGACTTCCATAGGAGTCCGCTCGGTCAGATAGCTTTCCAAGTACTCCCGGGTCGAACCATACAGGGGGTCGACGACGACCCGAAGCCGCCGCTGGAGACGCTCCGGCGGGACCAGTCGGGCCAGCTGCTCCAGGTAATCCGGCCGGGGGTCGATCGGTGTCACCCACTGTTCGTCGTAAGTCAAGGTGATGACCGAGTGATTCGAGTAGGCCGTCACATCGGCTTCCCACTGGCGGGTGACTTCGTCCCCCACCAGGCCGCCCCGTTCGTCGATGACCTTGATTCCGCTGTATCGGGGAAGATTATGACTGCCCGTGAAGTTCAGGCCCAGGGCAGCACCCCGTCGCACGACGGCCCAGCTAATCGCCGGATGGGGGGTGTCCCGCTGGCACAACCAGACGGGGATCCGGGCGCGGGCGAAGACCCGGGCACTCTGTTCGGCAAACCGCTCAGACAAGAAACGGGTATCGTAGCCGATGACGACCCGGGGACTCTCATACCGGGTCTGAAGCCAGTGGGCCAGGACTACCGAGAGGCGCCGCACGTTCGCAAACGTGAAGTCCTCCCCGATGACCCCACGCCATCCGGCCGTCCCGAAGCGAATCACCGCCTCCATCGAAGTCTCCACCGGCGGAACATCTCACGCACGGTTCCACATGCAGGATACAAGATGCAGGATACGGGATGCAAGATGGGATTGCGGATTGCGAATTGCGGATTGTGGATTGGAAAAAAGGAATGGGATGGGAGGACGGCGGATGGGGCTCCCTTCATCCTTAGACAAGTACCGATTCAGAAGCGGTAAGAGTCAGGCCGCATCCTCAACCCTTGACGCCGAATCCTCCAATCCGCAATTCGCAATCCCGTCTTGCATTCTGCATCTTGCATCTTGTATCTTGCATCCCATGGCTTGACCGGAGGAGGTCGCCCGGATGGATACGCCTGTCGGGAGCGGTACCCTCTACTGGTTTATCGAGCGGCACCGGGAAGACACGGGTCTCTTCATGGGGGCCCGCCGTGTGTGGACCTACCGGAGCAATTTTCAAGACATTGCCGTCCTGGAGACCGAGACCTGGGGTCGCGTCTTGGTCCTGGACGGCCTCGTCCAGATGACCGACCGGGACGAGTTCATCTACCATGAGATGCTGGCCCACGTACCCCTGATGACGCATCCGGACCCCCGCCGGGTCCTGATCATCGGGGGCGGGGACGGTGGGGTCTTGCGGGAAGTCCTCCGCCACCCGGAGGTCACGCGGGCCGTCCTGTGCGAGATTGACCCGATGGTCATCGAGGTCGTCCGCCGGCACTGGCCCGAGCACGGGGCGGTTTTCGACGACCCCCGGGTCCAGGTCCTCAACGAAGACGGGAACCAATTCGTTCAGACGACGTACGAACGTTACGACGTCGTCATCGTCGATTCGTCGGACCCCGTGTCGTATTCCCGGAGTCTCTTCAGCCCTCATTTTCTGGCGGCCGTCCGGCGGATCGTGTACCCCTCGGGCCTCTATGCGACCCAATGCATGTCCCTGTTGTATCATTTGGACTTCGTGAAGGGCTTTTATCGTCAACTCCAGGCGGCCTTTTCCAACGTGGCCCTTTATACGGCCCCCGTTCCCAGCTATCCGACCGGCTGGTGGAACTTTGCGATGGGCTCGATAGAATTATCTTTCGATCCAGACCGTCTGCCCCTGAAGGGGCGCTCGATAGAGTTCCTCCGGCTGACACGCTACTACAGCCTGGAAATCCATCGGAGTGCCTTTACGCTCCCGAACTTTCTGGTCCAGGAGTTGCAATATGCGCATGGAACCGATCGTTGAACGGGTCGCCGAACGGACGGGCCTGCCCTTGAACGCCCGGACCGTCGAACGGGTCCTGCGGGCCCTTTTGGGCCACCACGATTTCTGGGAAATCGTGGACGCCGCCGACGAGGTCGTCCCCATCGTCGCCGAGACGATTCGTGTCTTGGACGAGCAGGGCTGGCTCCGGGTGGAACCCCACGGTATCTTCCTGCGGGAGTCGGCACGGGAGACCCTCGAGCAGGAATGGGGCCTCCGGCCTTTACCGGACTTCCGATGCCTCGCCTGTGAAGGCCGGGGTATCGACCCCCTGCGACTCCCGTCGGAGGGCATCGAGACTTTTATGGCCATCCAGGCCGAGCGGCCCCGGGCGATCATCGATTACGACCAGGGTTACATCACGCCCGAGTCGACCCTGGCCCGGTTTGCCTTCGCCTTCATGCGGGGCGACATCCAGGGACGCCGGGTCCTGATCCTGGGCGACGACGACCTGGTCAGCGTTGCCATCTGCCTGATGGGTGCTCCCCAAGAGGTCGTCGTCGTCGAGATCGACCGCCGCCTGGTCGAGTTCCTCGAGTACTGGGCGAACCATATGCGCTGGCCTTTAACCGTTCACCAGCTGGACCTTAGCCAGCCCCTTCCGGTGTCCTTCCTACGGGCCTTTGACACATTCCTGACCGATCCGCCTGAGTCGATCGCCGCCTTTCGGGCCTTTGTCGGACGCGGCCTGGCGGCCCTCCGGGGTCCCGGCAGTGCGGGTTACTTCGGCCTGACCCGGCGAGAGGCCAGCCTGTTTAAGTGGCACCAGGTCCAGCGGTACCTGATCGAGCAAGGGGCCGTCCTCACGGACGTCATCCAGAACTTCCACGCCTACGTGAATTGGGACTATGCGCCCAAGACACGGGCCTGGCGACTGGCGCCCGTGAAGTCCCTGCCCGACAAACCCTGGTACCGGTCCAGTCTATACCGAGTCGAACTCCTGACCGAGGCGGTCGGGGAGGTCGACACGGTCTTCGACGTCCACACCTTTAACGACGCCGAGGCGTCTACGACCTGATGACGGGCGGCGCAGGCAGGACCCACGATACGGGATGCGAGATACGAGATGTGGGAAGCCGGTCCTGGGACCCGGTCCCTGGGACCCGGCACCTTTTATCTTGCATCCTCGGGGTGATCAGTTTCGTTCTCTTGCAGTCAGGGGGTGGCGCCGGCCTTGGGCCTGTGGGTCGGACACCACCGGGGGGGTCTGCCTGCCAGCCCTGCCTCCAGGCAGCCTGGGGCGAGGCCCGGCCTCCGACCTCGTCGAATCCGGCGCAGACGTCCCCGTCTGCGGGACCGCAGGCGTCCCGCCTGCGGAACTTCCTGTATCTGGAGACGGCCCACTTCATCCTTTACTGCCATCCGGACCTGCGTCCGGCGACCCTCGCCTCGGTCCAACACGCCCTCGAGACGGCGTACCGGGAGGTCGTCCGTTACGTGGGCCTCGCCTTCGACAAGCCCATCGTGGTCATTTTGTACACGGAGGCCGCCTATGAGGCAGAGCGCCGCCACCGTCAGGTCCCTGCATGGGGCGGGGCCATGTATGACGGGCGAGTCCATCTATCCGTCCCGAATGCACGCCCCTTTATGCTCGTGCTCCAACGTCGACTCCGCCACGAGCTGTGTCACGCCGTCCTGGACCGATACACACAGGGCCAAGCCCCCCCGTGGCTTCAGGAGGGGATCGCCTACGGGTGCGAATATATGGACGACCCGGCGTTTTTAGAAGATGCCTTCCAAGCCTTACGGAGTCGACGGTCGGTACCGCCGGCGGACGTCCTCCGCCGGTCGAATTATGTCGCCTTAGGGGAGCGAGTCATTCGGGATGTGTACGCGGCCGCGTACCAGTGGGTCCAGGCGTTGATCGAACAGTACGGCCGCGACCTCTTCGACCGGTGGCTGGACCGGATGGCCCAGGGCCATTCCTGGGAGGCGGCCTTTCGGGACGTCTATGGGGACGACTTCTCGACCCTCTATGAAGCGTGGCGTGCAGGAGACCATGGACCATAGACCCTAGTGCTTTGTCCATCTCAAAGTTTGTAGTAGCGCAATTTATTGCGCTTCTCATGCGGCGACGCGGCGCCGCACTACAAACATCAAATCAAAAATGGATGAAGCACTAGACCATAGACCTACCTGCTGATAGGGCATGGGGCATAGAGCATAAGGGGTTTGCTCCCTGCCCTACTTCTTGCAGGAGCTACTCCGTTTCTTCGCCGCTCCCAGGGTCTCTCCCTCGGGTCGGGGCCGCTTCCCGAACATAGAGGGTCCGGATGGGGAAAGGAATCTCGATCCCCTCCTGCCGATAGCGACGGTGGAGCCGCTTGATGAATTCGTGCCGAAGAACGTGCTGGTCGAGATAGGTTCGGCCCCTTAGGACGACCGTAAACTGAATGCTGGAATCCCCGAAGGTGTGGTACCGGATGAGGGGCTCAAACTCGGGCACGCCCCCGGGGACCGTCCGCAAGACCTCCCGGGCGACCTCGAGGGTGACCCGTTCGACCCGCTCGAGGTCGCTGTCATAACTGACACCGACCTGCACGAGGACGGCTGTCTCGGACTCGGGCAGGCTGTAGTTGGTCACGACCGTGCTCGCCAGCTTCGTGTTCGGGATGATGACCAGGTTGTTGGGGGGCGTCCGGATCGTCGTGTTCCGCCACCCGATGTCGACGACGTGACCCTCCTCGCCGGACTCGAGCCGGACGTAATCGCCGGGCCGAATCTGCCGGACGGCCAGGATGTGAAGGCCGGCAAAGAGGTTCGCCAGGGTATCTTGAAGCGCCAGGGCGACGGCCAGGCCGCCGACGCCGAGGGCCGTCAGAATGGGCGTCACGTTAATGCCCAGAGTCTGGAAGATGACCAGCAGGCCGACGCCGAGGACGCCGACCCGGACGATAGCCCGAAAAGCGCTGGTCGTCGCCGGGACGGGGATGTACTGGCTGGCATAGTGGACGACGACGTCTGAGAGGAACCGCATCAGGGCAACCGTCCCAGCCAAGAGGGCCAGGGCCACGATGGCCTTCGACAGGATTTGCGCGTAAGTCGGCGGCAGATGCCAGTAGGGCAAGGCCAGATGGAGGCCCAACAGGGTCATGAGGAAGAAGACGACGCCCCGAAGGGCATCGATGACGATCTCGTCGAGCTTCCAGGTCGTGCGGGCGGCCCACCGACGGAGGCGGTTCAAGACGATCCGCTCGACGATGAGACCCCCCAGGATGCTTACGGCGATGAAGGCGTACGGCACCAGGAAGGCTGGCACGACGAGTCTCCTGTCGGATGACGCAGAATGGCTTTGTCGCGATTTCATTTCGAGATGGGCGACCCGGGCCGACGGGGACGTCGGTCCGACCCATAGGGCAGAGGCCTGGGTCACTCCCTGATAGCGACCCAGCATATCGCATACGCCCGCATGGACCCAAGTGAGTCGTTTGACACCCCGGGGGAGGTCGCTACTATAGCGAGTAGCAATAGTGGCTGGCCGATCTGCCCATTGCCTGCCTGCGTTATCGCCCGATTGCCCTTCCCGAGGGGGTCCCGTGGGGTGGCTGAATCTGTACTCCCTGGGGGGAGCGGTTGCCTGTATCTTCTTGGCGTGGCTGACGTCCGTCCGTCGGCGGGCCTTTCCTTGGCGGACCGTCCTGTGGAGTGGCGCCCTGCTGGTCGGGATGGCGGCCGTCGTATTCTGGTGGCCGCCGTTTCGGCAGGTCCTGCTCTGGGCGAATCGACTGGTCACGACGCTGATCGCCGCCGCGGACGAGGGGGCCCGCTTTTTATTTGGGCCCCTGGCCCTGTCGCCGCCGGCGCCGGGGAGCATCGGCTTCATCGTCGCCTTTCAGGTCTTACCGGCCGTCGTATTCTTCAGCGTCGTGACGGCCTTTTTGTACTACATCGGGTTCCTCCCTTGGGTCGTCCGGGGGATGGCCCGGGCCGTCTATCGGAACCTCCGCCTGAGCGGGGCCGAGACGTTGGCCGCCGTCAGCAACATCTTCCTGGGTATCGAGTCGGCCCTGATGGTCCGCCCGTACTTAGAGCGGATGACTCGGTCCGAGCTTCTCCTGATCCTGACGTCGGGCCTGGCGACCATCGCCTCGACGGTCTTGGCCTTTTACGTCCGCCTGCTGGAGTCGGTCTTCCCCCTGATCGCCGGCCATCTGATTTCGGCCTCCTTTCTGAGCATCCCGGCGGCCGTCCTCATCAGTAAAGTCCTGTACCCTGAGACGGAGACGCCGGAGACGATGGGCCGGGTCCCTGAAGTCGAGCGGGTCGTGCCGGCCGAGCACTGGATGGGGAGCATCATCTGGGGAGCCTGGGAGGGCGTGCGGCTGGGCGTCGGGATCGGGGCCTTGCTGATCGGGATGCTGGGCCTCGTCCGTCTGGTCGACCTCGGCCTCAGCGGGATCACAGGCTGGGTGACGGCTCACGTGACGGGCACCCGCCACGTCTGGACCCTCCGGGACCTGGCGACGGTGGCGGCCTATCCCCTGGGGCTCCTCCTGGGCCTCCGGCCAAACGAGTGGTCGGCGGCGGCCCGACTGATCGGCGAACGGTGGCTCCTGACGGAGGTCATCTCCTATCAAGACCTGGCGGCCCTGGTCCGAGAGGGACGGGTCTCGCCCCGGGGCCTGCTGGTCCTGAGCTACGCCCTGTGCGGATTCACCCACGTCGCCTCGGTCGCCATCTTCGTCGGCGGGACGGCGGCCCTGGCGCCCGCCCGCCGGGACGACCTGGCGGCCCTGAGCTGGCGAGCCCTCTGGGCGGCGACCCTGGCGACGGTCCTGACGGGTTGCATTGCCGGGGCCTTTTACTGGGGCCAGCCGGGCCTCATCCAGCCCTGATAGTCGCAGACTCCGGTGCCGGTTGATCGGGGTGCCGGGTCGGGCTTAAAATGGAAAATGAAGACAGGCGAGCGGGCGTAACTCAGGGGTAGAGTGCGAGCTTCCCAAGCTCGAAGTCGCGGGTTCAAATCCCGTCGCCCGCTCCATGGGTAGATAGGCATAGAGCGAAGGGCATGGGGCCCAGCGTATGCTCGGCGTTTGGCCCTATGCACTTGGCTCTATGCCTTTTGTTTATCTACCGACCTGCCGTCATTTCTGGGGGAGGGTGAGCCCTATCTGCATGATCGCCGGTCATGGAACCCGGCGAATCCCCAACACCCGGCGCCGAATCCCTGAAAGATAGGTAGGGGCTATGGGGCTTTTCGAAAAGGAGAAGAAGGACGCCGGGCGCTCGGTCGCGCCTGTCGTGGCGACGCCGCCGGCTGGCACCTCCGAGGCGGGTCTGAAGGGGTCACCGACTCGTACGGTCATCAGTGCAAACGTTTCCATCCGAGGGGAAATCGACGCTTCGGACGACGTGGTCATCGAGGGCACGGTCGAGGGCCATGTCCAGAGTCGTCGGAGTGTGATCGTGGGACCCCAGGGCCGGGTCCATGCCGACATCCAGGCCCAGGTCATCGAGGTCCAGGGTCATGTCCAGGGGAACCTGAAGGCCTACGAGCGCCTTCGGCTGGGCGAGAACGCCCGGGTCGAGGGTGACATCTTGACCCGCCGGCTGACGGTCGAGGAGACGGCCTTCGTGAAAGGGCGCATCGAGATGCTGACCGAGACACCGGAGGCCCGGGGCGTGGAGGCATCCCTTCAGGAGGCTTCGTCCGGATGACGTCGGGGGCGCCGACCGTCGAGATCCGGGTCTTTGCGGTACCGCCGTTTTACAAAAATGGCTACGTCGTCGCCTGTCCGACGTCCGGCGCGGCAGTCCTCATCGACCCCGGGGATGAAGTCGACTCGCTGATTCAGGCCGTCGAGACCGAGGGGTGGACCCCGGTGGCCGTCCTGATCACCCATGGTCATGTAGACCACATCAGCGGGGTCGGGCGTGTGCGCCAGCGGTGGGCGGTGCCCGTGTACCTCCATCAGGCCGACCTCTTTTTGTACGAAGTCCTGCCCGAACAGACTCGCTGGCTGGGCCTCGACCTCGCCTATGAACCCGTTCCACCGCCGGACCAGTTCTATGATCATGGAGACGAGGTTCCCGTGGGGACGCTGACGGTCCGGGTTCACCATACACCGGGCCATACGCCGGGAAGCGTGTGCCTCCAGGTCGACCGCCATCTCTTCACGGGGGATACGCTGTTTGCCGGGACGGTCGGGCGGACGGACCTGCCGGGCGGGTCCTACGAAACCCTCCTGCGGTCGATCATGACCCGCATCGTTCCCCTGGGGGACGACGTCGTGATCCACCCGGGCCACGGCCCCGAGTCGACCGTCGGCCGGGAGCGCCTGGTCAATCCGTTCCTTCAGCTTCCATACGTGCCGTTGTAAATGCGGGGCTGGGGGCTGGGCGTTCGGTGTTAGGGACAGGATGTAATAAAGCCGTTCGGCTCGTGAGAATCCGGATCCTTCGAGAAGGGCGAACGGCGAAGAGCTCCCGACCTGCCCATCGGCCCGAGACTGTGGCTCGTCCCTTCGTTCCTTCGTCCCTCCGTCCCTTTGAGAAACCGCGCCTCTCGGGCGGTGGGGAGGGCCGTCCCGATACGATTCTTACGAACTGAACGGCTCTGTTAAGGCGCCGAGGCGACCATGAGGCATCCAGGATCCAGCCATCCCGTCTGGGAGGTCGTCATCGAGTTCCACCGACCCGAGATGGAGGAGTGGTTCGTCGAGCGGGTTACGGCCCTGCAGAACGTCGGGATGTACTGGACCGTCCGGGGGCCTATCCTCTCCGCCCACGTGTTCACGGATGCGCCCCCCGAGGCCCGATCGCTCTGGGCGGAGCTGGCCCGCTGGGACCCGGAAGTCCAGGTCCGTCAGCGGATCTTGAAGTATCGGGACTGGCAAAAGCAGTGGCAACG
>JAUQPV010000186.1 GCA_030550225.1 Acidobacteriota bacterium
TCTACACGTCGCCCCATCTCCAACGGCCGGAGGAGCGGGTCCGCCTCGGGGACGCCGAGGTCTCGTCGGAAGAGCTGGAGACGACCTGGCGTCGGGTCGTCGCCCTGTGCGAGCAGGAGCTTCAGGCTGGTCGACTCGATGAGCCGCCGACGTTCTTCGAGATCCTGACGGCAGTGGCCCTCGACATCTTCGCCCGTCGTTCGGTCACGGTCGCTATCCTGGAGATCGGGATGGGCGGCCGCTACGACGCCACCAACGTCGTGGACCCGACGGTCTCCGTCATTACCCACATCGATTACGACCACGAAAATTTTCTGGGCCACCGGCTGATCGACATCGCCGAGGAGAAGTTCGGCATCGCCCGGCCCGGCGTCCCCCTCGTCACGGGGGAGCGACGGCATTGGCTGTTGGACTTGTGGGCTCGGCGTCTCGGGGCCTGGGGGTCGCCCTTCGTGCCGGTGTACACCCGGACGGTCTGGGAGGTCCGGCACCGATGGGGCCACTACCGCCTGCGGGCCGAGGCGCCCGAGTGGTCCTTGCCGTGGACGCCCCTGGCGTTGGCCGGGGGCCATCAGGTCGAAAACGCCCTTCTGGCCATCTGGGGGGCCTACTTCTGGTTTCAACGGCAGGGTCGGGCCCTGGACATGGCATGTGTGCGGGCGGCCCTGGGTCGCACGACCTGGCCGGGTCGTCTGGAGTGGTGGAGTCATCCCCAGGCCCCACCGGTCCTGCTGGACGGGGCCCACAACCGAGACGGCATCCGGCGGTGCGTCGAGTACCTGCGGCTTCAGCCCTACGACCGGTGGACCATCCTCTTCGGTTGTATGCAGGACAAGCCCTGGGTCGACATGCTCCGTCTTCTTCAGCCCCTGGGCGACTGGTGGGCCTGGACGCCCGTACCCGGCTCGGAGCGGTCCTGGGCGCCAGCCCAGCATACAGATTACTTACGGGCGTTAGGGTTTCAGGACGGGGACGTCTTGGAACCCTCGGCGATTCCTGACTTCCTGAAGAGTGCCCGGACGCCCGTCCTCGTCGTCGGTTCCCTGTACCTGGTCGGATGGGTCCGGGCCCGATTGCCTGAACTCGGCTACCGAAGGGTCGTCCACCCATCGCTTGCCGAAGGGGCTACGGAGTTCGATACTTAAACCAGGCGTGGGATAGCTCTTGGGTATTGGGTGTTTGGCACCCGATACCTGGGACCTGACACCCGAAACCGATGCAGTCGTGACGTCATGGAGCATGTCACTCCGCGGCGAAAGGACGGTGGCCGGATCAGCCGTTGGGGTCGGATGGCGGGTCTGGGGCTCCTCGTCAGCCTGGTCTCGCCGGTCGTAGCGGCTAAGACCGTCTACTGGCTCTACGTAGATACGCCGATCCATCCGATCGCTCTCCAGTACATCGAGGAAGGCATCCGGGCCGCCGAGGCCGACGGGGCCGAATGCCTGATCCTCCAGCTGAACACCCCGGGCGGCTTGGTCGAGACGACGGACCGGATCATCCAACGCATGTTGGCCGCGCGCGTCCCCATCATCGGCTTTGTCGCCCCGAGCGGGGCCCAAGCGGCGTCGGCCGGTTTTTACATCCTGATGGCGACGGACTTAGCCGCGATGGCGCCTGGGACTCGTACAGGGGCGGCGACGCCGATCTTGAGCGGCGGCGGGGGGTCCCAGGAAAACGAGGACGTGAAGACGCTTCGGCGGAAGGCCCAGAACGACTTGATCGCCTTGATGCGGAGTCTGACCCAGCGGCGGGGCCGAAACGTCGATCTGGCCGTCCAGGCCATCACCGAGGCCCGCTCCTTCGACGAAGAGGAAGCCCTCCGGCAGAAGCTGATCGAGTTGATCGCTCGGGACCGTTCGGACCTCCTGAAGAAGCTGGACGGCCGGACGGTCGTCACCTGGACGGGGGAACGACGGCGGCTCGAGACGGGGTCAGCGACTGTGGCCGAATATTCGATGAGCCTGCGGCATCGCATCCTGAGCTTCCTGATGGACCCCCGGGTCGTTTACATCCTGCTGGTCCTGGGGATGCTGGGCCTCTACATCGAGATGACCCATCCAGGCCTTATCCTGCCGGGTGTCGTGGGGGCCGTGTGCCTGATCCTGGCCCTGGCCAGCACGCAAGTCTTGCCCGTCAACTGGGCGGGCGTTCTCTTGATCGCTTTGGCATTTTTGCTATTCCTGCTGGAATTGAAGGTCGTCAGCTACGGACTTCTCACCTTAGGTGGGATCCTGCTCCTGATCCTGGGGGGTATGACGCTGTCCCGGTCGCCAGCCGAATGGGCCGTCTCCCGGACTTTCCTGATGGCCTTTGCCGGCGCCGTCGGGGCGGCCGTCGCCCTGGTCATCTGGTACATCGTCCGGGCCTTCCGGCACCCGCCGGCGACTGGTCAGGAGAGCCTCCAGGGCCAGACCGGATGGGCCGAGACGGACCTCGAGCCGGGCAACGTGGGGTGGGTCTTTGCCGACGGTACGCTCTGGCGGGCGACGACGTCGACGTCGATCCCCAAGGGCCAGCCCGTTCGGATCGTACGGGTCCGGGGCGGGATGACATTGGAAGTCGAGCCCCTGTCGCCGTCGGGTTTGAAGTCCCCTTCGGATTCGTGATAAGATGAAGGAGACGGGACCCGGCCGGAGACCCTTTTCTGGTCGGGTCGGAGGTCTCCGATGGTCGTTGCCTACATCTATATTCTCTTTTTCGCCCTCGCTTTTCTCCTCATCCTCGTTCGGTCGGCTGTATTCATCTTGCGGGAGTACGAGCGCGGGGTCGTATTCCGTCTGGGTCGACTCTTGCCCAACGTGCGGGGTCCTGGCCTGGTCCTCATCATCCCCTTCGTCGACCGCCTGATCCGAGTCGACCTACGGGTCCAGGTCCACGACGTCCCGCCCCAAGACATCATCACGCGGGATAACGTCAGCGTAAAGGTCAACGCCGTCGTCTACTACCGCGTATTCGACCCCAAGAACGCCATCGTCCAGGTCGAAAACTATCAGTATGCGACGTCCCAGTTAGCTCAGACGACCCTCCGAAGCGTATTGGGCGAAGTCGAGTTGGATGAACTCCTCTCCCAACGGGAGAAGCTGAACCTCAAGCTTCAGCAGATCCTGGACCGGCATACGGACCCCTGGGGTGTGAAAGTCACCCTGGTCGAGCTGAAGCACGTCGACCTCCCCCAGACGATGCAACGGGCGATGGCCCGACAGGCGGAAGCCGAGCGGGAACGCCGTGCCAAGGTCATTCACGCCGAGGGCGAGCTTCAGGCCTCCCGGATGCTTCAGGAGGCGGCCTCCATCATGGCCCAACAGCCGATGACGCTTCAGCTCCGCTACCTCCAGACACTGACCGAGATCGCCTCGGAGCGAAACTCGACGGTCGTGTTCCCTATCCCCTTGGACTTGATCACGCCCTTCATCCCCGCGGCTTGGCGGGCGGCGGCGAACCCCTCCTCACGAGGCGACGCGCATGAAGGTCTTCCTTCTGGCCCTGCCGGATCCTGAACAGCGGTCCCGGATCGGCTCGACCCTCTTGGAAGAGACAAACTGCGCCGTCGAGATCGTGGAAGACGAAGAGGCGGCCTTTCGGTGGATGCACACGAACGGGGTCGACCTGGCCCTGACCCACACGGCCGTCATCCGAAATCCCCGCCAGTGGATTCAACTCATCAAGTCGGACCGCTCGACGGGTTACTGGATCGTCATCGGCCCTGGCCGGGTCGAGGCGGCCGTCGACTGGATGCGGATGGGGGCCGACTACTACATCGATGAGACGACTCAGGCTGACGAGGTGATCCGGATCCTGCGCTCCATCTGGCAGACGCCGCCCCGGCCCTGGGTGTACACGACGCGGACCGAACAGACGCTTCTCCAAGTCATCCGGGAGATCAGCCGATCCCTGGACGACTTTGAGAAGCTCCTGAACCTCGTCATCGACGTGGCGATGGAAATCGGCCAGGCCGACTACGGGTCCCTCCTGCTGTATCACCCGCAGACGGCCCGCCTGGAGATCGCCCAGCAACGGGGTCACAGCGGTCCCGCCGACGTCACGTGGGGCCTCCTGGGCCTCAACTTAGCGACCCTGGACGAATGGTTCCAGACGGACGCCCCTGTCTTCCTGGCGACGCCGAACGCCTATCACGAAAAGGCCGAGTCGCCCCGGCCGGAGATCCGGTCCCTCTTGGCCCTGCCGATCCATGCGGGCCCCCGGCCCGTCGGGGGCCTCTTGCTGGCCAAGACGTTTCAGCTTCCCGGCAACTTCACTCAAAACACCGTCCAGGTCCTGCAGACCTTCGCCAGTGACCTGGGTCCCGTCCTGCGGAACGCCCTCCTGCAAGTCCAGACCCAAGAACTGAACTTCAAGGACGACCTCACGGACGCTTACAACCGGCGGTACTTCGAACACTTCCTGGAAGAGGAGATTCGGCGTGCGGAACGATTCGGTGCCCGCCTGTCCATCATCTTCGTCGACTTAGACAACCTCAAGACGGTCAACGAAAAATACGGCCACATGATGGGGAGCAAGACCCTCCAGGAGGTCGCCCACCGGATGATCCTGGCCGTCCGCGGCTCGGACCGAGTCGTCCGCTATGGCGGGGATGAGTTCTGCGTCATCCTTCCCGAGACCGATACGCAGGGCGCCCTCCAGGTCGCCGAACGCTTACGGTCCGAAATCGCCAGCCGCCCGTTCCTGACGAGTGACGGCCTGGACGTTCACCTGACGGCCAGCTTTGGCGTCGCCACCTATCCGACCCATGGCCTGACGAAAGAAGAACTCGTCCAAGCCGCTGACCGGGCCATGTACGAGGTCAAGAGCACGACGAAAAACGGCATCCGCGTGGCCAGCCCCTTCCCCACGCGGACGGTGAGAAGCCCATGAATCCCTTTGAGGCTTGGCAGACTGAGGAGCGCCTCGCCTTCCGGGGCACCCTCGAGGAACGTAACCTGGGCGACGTCCTCGTCCAGATGTGGCGGGAACGCATGACGGGCATCGTGGCCGCCGAGATTCCCACGGCCCACCGAGCTTTTCTCGTCCGGGAGGGAAATCTGGCCTTTGCCTACTCGGACGACCCCGACGACCGCTTGGGCGAAGTCCTCCTCCAGCAGGGTCGCATCGACCTCATCCAACTCGATACCGCCACCCGTCAGATGACCCAGAGCCAGAAAAAACTGGGGACCATCTTGATCGAGATGGGGATCCTGGCGGCCGAGGAACTCACCGAGGCTCTCTCCCTCCAGGTCCGGGCCATCCTCTACGACACGATGAACGCCCGGACCGGGACCTACAGCGCGTTCTGGATGGAAGAGGACGAAACCGTCCCAGGGATCCCGGACTTAAAGATCGACACGCCGGCCGCCGTCTTCGACGGTGCCCGCCGCGTTCAACGCTGGTCGGTCATCCACCGGGGCCTCCCGCCCCTGGACGCCATCCCGGTCACGACCCCCAAGGAGGTCTGGAGCGGTATCGCCGTGACCCTCACGCCCGAGGAGAATCACGTCCTCAGCCTGTGTACCGGCAATTTCTCGATTAAGACCATCTGTAGCCTGAGCTATCTCAACAGCTTCGATACGGC
>JAUQPV010000187.1 GCA_030550225.1 Acidobacteriota bacterium
CCTGTTCGGTTTCCTGATCCTATGGTGTCTGCTGATCTTCATCGGGACGTTCCTGCGGGGGCCGAACTGGAACTTCTTCGGCCTGTATGAGGAGTGGGACATTCACAAGGTCGAACCCCTGACGAACATAGACCTGTCTGAATACTTCTGGATTCGTCTGCTGGGTCAGCCCCTGCCGGCCCAGTGGTACGTCCGGGAGGCGCCGGGTCTCGTCCTGGTCGTCCTGTACCTCTTTGCCCTGCCGCCCCTCCTGGCGAAGACATTCCTGCGCCGGTATTACGAGAAAATGGGTTTTATCCGATATAACATCTTCGTCCTGCTCCTGCTGATCATGCTCAGCATGCCGATCAAGATGTACCTTCGGTGGCTGTTCAATCTGAAGTACATCGTCCACCTCCAGGAGTTTGAGTTCAATATTTAGGGATGGGGAGATAGCTTTATGCCCGCGCCGACGAAAGGAATGCCGACGTTTTATGACATGGTTCGGCTCCATCGGGTATTCTTCATCCTGAGTGCCCTCTGGTTTGTCCTCCTCGTCTTCATGGTGTGGCAAGACTACCGTCGGGAGTGGCACCGGTATCAGCGGGAGTTCCGGAAGGTCGAGATGGAACGCGCCCGGCTGGCCCTTCGGGAGGCCGAGCAATCCCCGGAGGCCCAGAAGCTTCGGGACCTGCGGGCCCAGCTCCGGCAGGTCGAACAGCGGCTGGCCGCCAAGAAGGATGAAATCCGGGCCCTCGAACGGGAGCTGGCCGGTCTGGAAGCCCGTCGGTATGTCGAGGACCAGCAGTGGCGATTCGCCAAGTCGGAACGGGATAGTCTCCGTTACATGTATGAGGTCGCCCTTAACGAGAACCGTCCCGACGTAGAGAAGCGTCGCCAGCGTCTCGAAGAAGCCGAACGGAAGGTCGATGCGGCCTTTGAAGCGCTCAAAGCGCTGGACGAGCAGATCGACCGGGTGCGGCAGGCGCTGGCCCAGCTGACCGGTGAACGGATCCGCATCGAGAAGGAATTCCAGCTCTTAGCCGGGAAGGTCGAGTCATTGGAGAAGCGCCTCGGCGAGCTGAAACCCAGCTTCGTCAACTACCTCCGGGACCTTCCCCTCTTGGACTTTATGGTTCCCTATTTCCAAATCCGGCAAGTCTACCTCAGTGACCTCTACTATGATGTCAACTTTCGGCTTGTCGAACGGGCCGACCGTTGTATGACCTGCCATCTGGCCATCGACCGACCCGACTTCCAGGACTATCGCCGACAGCCCTTTAAGGCCCACCCCAAACTGGACTTGATGGTCGGCGGCGCTTCGCCCCATCCCGTCGAGAGCTTCGGGTGTACGATCTGTCACATGGGTCGGGACCGGGGGACGACGTTCGTGACGGCCGCCCACACGCCGCGGGAGGACGTCCAGAAGCGCCTCTGGGAAGCCAAGTACGATTGGAAACCCATGGAGCTCTGGGAAGACCCTCAGCTCCCCCTGCAGTATGCCGAGGCGACCTGCTTGATGTGTCACCAGGGTCAGCTCTGGGTCCGGGGGGCCGACCGGCTCAACCGGGGCCTGGACCTGATCCGACGGGCCGGTTGCTACGGATGCCACAAGATTCCCGGCTTTGAGTACCTCCGGAAGGCCGGGCCGTCTTTAGAAAAGATCGCCGCCAAGACGACCCCCGAGTGGGTCTTCCGGTGGATCAAGGACCCCCAGAGTTTCCGTCCGACCTGGATGCCCAAGTTCTTCGACCTGACGAATACCCGGGACGAGTACTACCGTCGGCGGAATCACGTCGAAGCCCTGGCCATCACGGCCTACCTATTTGAGAAGTCCCAGAAGGAGACCTATCCACCCGTCCCTGTCCCCGGAGACCCCGCCCGCGGAGAGCAACTTGTCAAGAATCTGGGCTGTCTCGGATGTCATACCCTGGACCCCCAGGACTGGGCCCGGACCGACTCTGTCAGCCGACGGAAGTTCGGACCCAACTTGGCCTACATGGGGAGCAAGGTCCGGCCCGAATGGTTGTTTGCCTGGCTGAAGGACCCCAAGGCTTACTGGCCCAAGACCCGCATGCCGAACCTCCGCCTGTCCGACCAGGAAGCCGCCGACATCACGGCCTACCTGATGTCTCAACGGAACCCAGCCTTTGAGGCCGCCCGTCTACCGGTACCCGACGAGTCGATCTTGGACGAGATCGCCGCCGAGCAGTGGATCAACCGCATGACGGCGTCTGAAATCCAGGTCAAGCTCCGCCAGATGTCGCTTCGCGAAAAGCTCGTCTTCGTCGGCGAGCGCATGATCGCTCGGTACGGCTGTTTCGGCTGTCACGACATCCCCGGCTTCGAGACGACCCAGGCCATCGGGACGGAGCTCTCGGAAGAGGGCGACAAGCCCATCGTGCGGTTGGACTTCGGCTACCAGAAGATTCCCCACACCCGATGGGACTGGTTCCGGACCAAGCTAAAGGACCCCCGTATCTTTGACGTCGGCCGGGAGGTCAAGCCCTGGGAAAAGCTTCGCATGCCCCAGTTTGCCTTCTCCGATGACGACATCGACGCCATCGTGACGGTCCTCCTCGGTCTGAAGAAGACGAACATCTTGGGGCCGACCAAAGTCCGGCGCCTGACGCCCCGGGAGGAGGCCGTGTGGGCCGGCTGGCGCATCCTGGAGGAGCACAACTGCATCGGATGTCACCAGGTCGGCTACGTCGGCGGGGACATTCGGGGCTTCATGCAGGAGGCCGGTATCGAACCCGGCCTGTGGCCGCCCATCTTGAAATACGAAGACCGCCTCGGCCCCGGCGCCAAGGTCCGGACGGACTGGCTGTATCAGTTCCTAAAAGACCCCTATCCGATTCGGGTCTGGCTTCAGGTCCGCATGCCAACCTTCGGCCTGACCGACGAGGAGGTCAACACCTTGATTCGGGCCTTTGCCTCGATGGACAACGTGACCTATCCCTTCGAGGAGGCCTGGTACCAGAAGCCGCCCCAGGACTACGTCGCCATGGGGAAGGTCCTGTTCGACAAGCTCCAGTGCATCCGGTGCCACATCGTGAGCGCCCAAGCGGTCGGCACCGGCGAGGCGGCCGCCTTTGCCCCGAACCTGGAACTCGTCCGGTCCCGTCTCCGACCGGACTGGCTCGTCCAGTGGCTGAAGGACCCGAACGCCATCATGCCCGGCACGCGGATGCCGACCTACCCGTGGGGCGAGGCCCTCCGGTCCTTGGACCCCAGTATCGACCCCGACCCAAACAAGCAGATCCTGGCCGTCCGGAATTACCTACTCAACTTTTCGGCGGCGGCCTCCGCCTCAGCTCCGACGGCGACCCGACCTGCCTTGACCCAACGGACTTCTCCGTGACCCGGCAGTTCGGGAATTCGGCAGGTCGGCAGATAGCGGCGGTGTCCTCTCCTCGGAACCGCCATCACGGCAGTATCCGACCTCAGAACGCCGGGAGTCATCCCGACGTCCGTCCCCCGTCGAACACGACCCGAAGCACTACTCCTGCCCTGCACATTCTGGGGAAATGCATAGGCAGACATTGGAAACGCTGGGCCTTGGTGGGGATCGGCGTCTCAGTCAGACCGGCGGTTCAAGCTCAGGCGCGGAAGAATCACGTGTCTATTCGGTGCCTATGGGTGGGTCCTGACGTGAGGGACGGACTGTAGTTCGTACTTCGTCACGCCGTCACGTCAGTCCATCGGGTGATCCGGTCCGGCACCCTCCTTGCGAGAGCGTCGGCCCCGGCCGGACCGGGACTGCAGACCGGCCCGACGTAAGAGCTGATAGAAGCCGACCCGGGATAGTCCGCTCCGGCCTGCCGCCACCCGCACGTTTCCACCGCTCCGCCGGAGTTGCCACCGAGCGTAAAGGCCATCAAATATCCGGGTCGCCTCCCGGTAGGGCCGGTCCAGGAGGCCCTCGTCCAGCCAGAAGGTCGGCCCCGGCTGGACGTCCGCCCGGAGGGCCGCTCGTACGTCCTCGACCTCAGCCATCGTCCCCCGGACCGACCCGACCAGCCGCCGGATGACCCCGGCCAGCTCCCGCACGTTGCCCGGCCAGTCGTGGGCCTGAAGGACTTCCATGGCCTCTGTTGTGAACCCCTTCAGGACGCACCCGGGACGGCTCCCCCGCTCCTGCTCCAGGAGGAGCAGGGCCAGCCTCGGCACGTCCTCCCGCCATTCCCGCAGGGGCGGCACTCGGATCGTCTGAACCGACAGCCGGTCCCAAAAGTCCCGCCGTAGGCGTCCTTGCTCCATCAGCTCCCGGGGGTCCTCATTGGTCGTGGCGATGAACCGTACGTCGGCCCGGACCTCGCCCCGCACACCCGGCCCCAGGGGCAAAAAGCTCTGGGTCTCCAGGACCCGCAGGAGCTTCGCCTGGACTTCCAGGGGACACGACTCTAACGAGTCCAATACCAGCGTGCCCCCGTCGCAGGCCTCCAACAGACCCGGTCCCTCGACGGCCCCCGTGAAGGCCCCCCGTCGGGACCCAAAGAGCTGAGCCTCCAGCAGGGAGGGGCTCAGGTTCGGACAGGGCACAACCAGGAAAGGTCCCGCTCGGCGGGGACCCCATTCGTGGGTGACCCGCGCAAAGGCCGTCTTGCCGACCCCCCGCTCGCCCACCAAGACGACCGGATACGGCAGGTGGGCGACCGCCCAGAGTCGATCCAGAAAGGCCCGGAACGTCCCCGTCGTCCCCAGACACAACATCTGGTCGCCGACGACCAGCGTCGGCCCCCAGGCCGGCTGGGCTCCCCACTGCCGGGCGACCGCCGTATCCCAGGCCGGTGTCCAGGCCTCCGCCGCCGCCTCGACGACGACCTCCGGACGCTGACACCCCTTGACCCAAAAGGCATATAACACTAACATTCGACGGCCCTCGGCCCACACGGGCCAGCAGTATATAGCCGTATCCGCATACCCCTGGAGCGACTCGCCGGGCCCCCGCAGGTCCCTCGGGGCCCAAAGACCCGCCCGCCGCCGACAGACGGCCTGCAGGACCGTCTGGCTCAGGGCCCGTTCCCAGGCTCCGCTCCCACCCCGCAGGACCGACCCTGCGCCGCCAGTCTCGACTAAAGCCAGGCTGTCACATCCCAGCTCCGCCCGCAGGCCCTCCAGGGCCCTCTGGAGGGAATCCTCTCGGTCCGCTTCCAGGACCGCCGTCAGCATCTCCTTCCACGGCCCCTGACCTCGCCAGACTTCCCGGTCGTCCTCCGGCTCCAGGACCCACCGGTCCCCCTCCCGCCGACAGACCCATTGAAACGGACCGACCTCCAGCCGGTCGCCCGGCTCCAAGATCCCGGCTTGGACCCGCCGACCGTTCAGCCACGTCCCGTTCTTGCTCCCCAGGTCCCGGACCCATACCCCGTCCCGTCCGACCGTCAGTTCGCAGTGCCGCCGGGATATCGTCGCGTCGTCGGCCACATAGTCGGCCTGAACAGCGTCCCGCCCCAGGACGCCCAAAGCGGCCAGCACGAAGGTCGGGGCCGCCCCGGGCTTCGACCGGCGTCCGTATTGGGTCGCATCCATCGTCATGACAGACCCCACCATCTTCGTTTTGATGGATT
>JAUQPV010000188.1 GCA_030550225.1 Acidobacteriota bacterium
GGAGTTCGGCGTTATGTTCCCCGTAGGGCGCCCGCCACAGGGGCGCCATCGTCCGCCCCGTCACGATCCGAAAGCGGCGGGCCGTCTCGGCCAACTCAAATTGCAGGGCCTGGGGCGTTACGTCCGGCAGGGTCGCCTGCTGACGGGTCTGTTGATAAGCCGTCCAGTGCCGATGGTTCAGAGTGTGGTTGCCGACCTCGACCCAGGGACTTTTGGCGAGCCGTCGGGTGGCTTCGGGATGCCGGTCGATGAATTCGCCCGTCAGGAAAACGGTCACGGGAAGTTGGAGGGCCTCGACCTGACGGATGAGAGCGTCCACGTCTTGGTCGGAAAAGCTTCCGTCGAAGGTCAGGGCGACCTCAGGCCGATTCGGGTTGCCCCGAAGCAGGTTGTCAGGCCCCCGCTGGACGTAGCGAAGCCCCGAGGCGCTCCGGTCGGCTACCTGGTAGACCACGATGGCGGGTGAGAAGACCTCAGCCCCGTTCGGCCCACGACCCTGGACCTGTAGAAGGTTGTCGTCGGCCGCCAACGGGACGTCCGGAAAGACGAACGTCCCGTCCTCCCCGGATACGGTCGTCGCGGCGGCTTCCCCGTTGACCCAGAGGGTTAAAGATTGACGGCGGGGCCCCTGGCCTTCTACGGTGACGCGGGGCGCACTTAAACGGGCGCCGAAAGCCGGACGTAAGATGCGAATGGGCTCGAGTAGCGAGGGGCTCGGCGTCTCGGACGAACGGGTCAAGGCCGAAGGCGGCGTCGCCGGGCTTGGCCGAAGCGCCCCTTCAGACCGAGACCGACCCAGCAAAAGGGCCAATCCCGCACCTGCCAGGATAGCCGCCAGTAAGGCGAAAAGTCCGAGCGGGACCGCATGGCGGCGAACCCAGGTATAAAAGCACCGGACCCGGGTCTCGACCTCCCAGGCCCAGTAGCATCGTTCCCCGCAAAAAATGTGGTGCGCCCGCCGATGTTGGCATCGGGGACAGAGCCATCGCTGACAGCGGTAGCACCGCCGGCGGGCCGTCCGGGTCGGGTGCTGAAAGCAGACCCGTTCCAGCCCGGCGGCGGACGGGGCCCCTGTGAAGAAGTCCGTCATCGGTACCTGTCTTCTCAAGCTTCCCAATGCCATGCCGTCGTCCTGCGACCCGGTCGGCGGCCGAATTCGGGACGAATGCTATAATTGTAGCAGGGATGCGGGATGCGAGATACGGGATGCGAATTTCGCCGGCCCTCTCCCGCAGGGAGAGGGTTTATGAAAGGGGTTCTCTTGCATCTCGCATCGTAGATTGCTTGGAGTCGCCGGTGATGCGTCTGCGGGTCAACGGTGAGTGGACGGAGTGGCCGGCGCCGATGACGGTCGCCGACCTACTGGAACGTCTGGGCCTGGGGTCCGTGGCCGTCGGGATCGCCGTCGCCGTCAACAATGAAGTCGTCCCCCGAACCCGGTGGTCCGAGACAGTCTTACAGGACGGGGACGCCGTCGAGATCGTGCGGGCCGTCGCCGGCGGCCGGATGACCCCGGCGTAAGCCTCACGATCGGACGTCCTCACCGGCGGAACAGTCGGTGCAAGCGGGCCGTCCCGTCTTCGATCTGGATGATCACGACATCTCGCTCGGCATCGCCAGAGGGCCCGAATCGAATCCGACCCGCGGGGCCTTTGTAATCGACCGCCCGCAGGGCTTGGCCCAGATTTTCGGCATCTCAGACCGACGCCTCCCCAGAGGACCTCGACGGGGCGTCCCCGGATGTCCCCAGGGGAACAAGCGACAAGAAGTAGCCGGATAGCCAAACTTCCGAATTCCCGAATGGCCGATTCGCAAAGCAGTAGCGCTTTGGTACCCATCCCTTTGTCGCTGAAGTAATAGCCGTGTCACTTGAGTGCTTCTCCGTAAATGTCTTGGAGGCAGAGGGGTTCGGGGTGGCCGGACCGGAGGGCCCGGATGGCCTCGATGGCGGCCGCCGCTCCGGAAAGGGTCGTGATGCAGGGGACGCCGCACCGCATGGCCGTCTGGCGGACGACGGGCTCGTCGGCGTAAGCGGCTGGCCCCATCGGCGTGTTGATGACGAGTTGGATCTTGCCATTGATGATGAAGTCGGCGATATGGGGTCGGCCCTCGTGGATTTTACGGACGACCGTCACGGGCAGGCCGGCCGCTTGGAGGGCCTGGGCCGTCCCCGCCGTGGCCATCAGCGTGAAGCCCAGCTCGTGGAGCTGGCAGGCCAGAGGCACGACGGCCATTTTATCCCGGTCGTTAACGGTGATTAGGACCTGGCCCCCCGTCGGGAGGCGGACCCCGGCACCCAGCATGGCCTTGGCGAAAGCGATCCCGAAGGTCTCGCCGATGCCCATGACCTCACCGGTACTCTTCATTTCCGGTCCCAGGCGGGGGTCCTCCTCGGGGAAGCGATCGAAGGGAAAGACGGGCGCCTTCACGCAGTAGTACCGGGGCCGGCCCTCGCCGGACAGGCCGAGTTCTCGCAGGGTCGCGCCCAGCATGAGGCGGACGGCCGCATCGGCGACAGGCACGCCGGTCGCCTTGCTGATGAAGGGGACGGTTCGGGACGCCCGGGGGTTGACTTCCAGGACGTATAGTTCCCCGTCCCGATAGGCGAACTGGATGTTCAGGAGGCCCCGCACCTGCAAGGCCCGGGCGATCCGGGCCGTCCAGTCGACCATCATCCTCCGGGCGTCGGCCGGAAGCTTCCAGGCGGGCATGACCATCGCGCTGTCGCCGCTGTGAATGCCGGCTTCCTCGATGTGCTGGAGGATGCCGGCGATGTACACGTCCCGGCCGTCGCTGAGGGCATCCAGGTCATATTCAAAGGCGTCCTCGATGAAGCGGTCGATGAGGACTGGGTACTGGGGCGCCACTCGCAGGGCTTCCTGAAAGAGGGCTCTCATCTGGTCGGCATGGAACACCTTCGCCATCGCCCGGCCGCCGAGGACGTACGAGGGCCGGACCAGGACGGGGTAGCCGACAGCCTCAGCGACCGCCAGGGCCTCCTCGAGCGTCTGGGCCGTCCCGAAGGGCGGGTGACGGATGTCCAGGTCCCGCATGAGCTCGGCAAAGCACTTGCGGTCCTCGGCCCGGTGGATGTCGTCCGGCTGGGTCCCCAGGATGGGGACGCCGGCCTCGGCCAGGGGGCGAGCCAGCCGGAGGGGCGTCTGGCCGCCCAGTTGGACGATGACCCCGAGGGGCCGCTCGGTCCGGACGACGTTCAGGACGTGCTCCAACGTCAGGGGCTCGAAGTACAGACGGTCGGCCGTGTCGTAATCGGTGCTGACCGTCTCGGGATTGCAATTCACCATGATCGTCTCGTAGCCCATCGACCGAAGGGCAAAGACGGCCCGGACGCAACAGTAGTCGAACTCGATACCCTGACCGATGCGGTTGGGTCCGCTCCCCAGGATGACGACCTTCGGGCGGTCCGTCGGGAAGGCCTCACATTCGGACCCATAGGTCGAGTACAGGTACGGCGTGATGGCCTCGAACTCGCCGGCGCACGTGTCGATCCGCTTGTACGTCGGCACGATGTTCAGCTCTTCCAGACGGGCCCGCAGGACGGCTTCCGACACGCCCAGACAGTCGGCGACCTGGGCGTGGCTGAGGCCCCACTGCTTAGCCCGCCGCAGGAGCTCCGGCGGGACTGTCTCGAGACGGAACCGCCGGAGTCGGCCCTCGAGTTCGACGATCTCCTCGATCTGGTGGAGGAACCACGGGTGGATGCCCGTCAGGGCCGCCACGTCCTCCGGCTTCATGCCGGCATGGAGGGCATAGAAGATGTAGAAAATGCGGTCCCATGAAGGATACCGGAGCTTGGCGATGACGGCACTTCGGTCAAAGGGCTGTTGATAGAGCTGACGAAGGACGTCGTAGTCGACCTCTAAGGACTGAAGGGCCTTCAGGAGGGCTTCCTTGAAAGTCCGCCCGATGGCCATGACCTCGCCGACGGACTTCATCGACGTCCCGATCGTCGCCCGGGCGCTGGGAAACTTCTCGAAGGCCCATCGAGGGATTTTGACGACCACATAGTCGAGGGCCGGCTCGAAGCAAGCGACCGTCTTGCCGGTGATGTCGTTGCGGAGTTCGTCCAGGGTGTATCCGATGGCCAGCTTGGCGGCGATCTTGGCGATGGGGAAGCCCGTCGCCTTTGAGGCCAGGGCCGACGAACGGCTGACCCGGGGGTTCATCTCGATGACGGCCATCCGGCCCGTCTCGGGGTGGAGGGCGAACTGGACGTTGGAGCCCCCTGTCTCGACGCCGACGGTCCGGATGACCTGGAGGGCCCAGTCCCGCATCTTCTGGTAGTCCACGTCGGACAATGTCTGGGCGGGTGCGACCGTGATGCTGTCGCCGGTGTGGATGCCCATCGGGTCGAAGTTCTCGATCGAGCAGACGATGATGGCCTGGTCAGCGGCGTCCCGCATGACCTCCATCTCGAATTCCTGCCAACCCTCGAGATATTCCTCGATCAGGACCTCGTGGACGGGGCTGATCTGGAGAGCTCGTTCGAGGGCTTCCGGGAGCTCGGCCCGGTTATACACGATGGCACTTCCGGTCCCACCCAACGTGTAGGAAGGCCGCAGGACCAGCGGAAAGTCCATGTCGGCGGCGGCCTGGACGCCCTCCTGAACGGTCGTGACGTAAGCACTCTTGGGCACGTCCAGACCGGCCCGAACCATGGCCTCTTTGAAGCGGAGGCGGTTTTCGGCCAGCTCGATGGCCTCGGGGCGGGCTCCGATCATCTCGATGCCCAACTCTTGGAGGACGCCCGCCCGCCACAGGGCCATCCCCAGGTTCAGGCCCGTCTGACCGCCCAGCGTGGGGAGTAAGGTGTCGGGTCGTTCCCGCCGGAGGACCCGCTCGGCCGTCTCCAAGACGAGGGGCTCGATGTACGTCCGGTGGGCCATCTCGGGGTCCGTCATGATCGTGGCTGGGTTCGAATTGATGAGGACGACCTCGAGGCCTTCCTCCCGCAGGGCCTTGCAAGCCTGCGTGCCCGCATAGTCAAACTCACAGGCCTGCCCGATGACGATAGGGCCAGACCCGATGATGGCAATCTTCTTGAGGTCTCGGCGTTTCGGCATGGGTAGACGTTCCCTCCCGCGAATTGGGCAGGTCGGCAGATGAGCAGATAGGCCGGTGGGCCAAGCGCATCGAGCAAAAAGCAAAGGACAAAGAGTATGTTTGGCGTTAGACTCTTGGCGCTTTGCCCTATGCGCTTTGCTCTTTGCCCTTGGCGTACCTGCCCATCGGCCTATGAGGTCCCCCGGATGGCCTGACGGGTCCGCTCCGATTCGGAGACGATGAGACTGGCCAGGTACTTGATGGCCTCGGCCATCTCCCGCCGCGCCTCAGCCACCTCCCGTCGGGCTTCAGCCACCTCCCGCCGAACTTCGGCCATCTCCCGCCGGAGTTCCTCCTGACCCCGTTCGATGCGGTCCAGGATTTCGAGCGCCCTTCGCTGGAGCTCCAGGACCATCTGCTGGAGCTCCATCGACCTCTGCTGGAACTCTACAGTCCCCTGGCGGAATTCTCGGATC
>JAUQPV010000189.1 GCA_030550225.1 Acidobacteriota bacterium
GGGCCTTGGACCAAGAAGGACGGACTTTCGTGGGCGTCCTCTACGGCGGCCTGATGTTGACCCGGGAGGGTCCCCGGGTCCTCGAATTTAACTGCCGGTTTGGGGACCCTGAGACGCAAGCCGTCTTGCCCCGGATGGAGGCCAACTTCTTAGAAGTCCTGGACGCCGCCGTCCGGGGCGAGCTCGACCGGGTCCAGGTCCGGTGGACCCGGGAGGCGTGCGTCTGCGTCGTCCTGGCGTCCCAGGGTTATCCGGGTCGGTACGAAAAGGGGAAGGTCATCACGGGTCTGGCCGACGCCCAGGCCCTCCCGGGCGTCCTCGTCTTTCACGCCGGGACCCAGCGGGTCGTGACGGAAGAAGACGGCCGACCCGTCGAACAGTGGCTCACCCATGGGGGCCGGGTCCTGAACGTGTGTGCCCTCGGGGAGACCCTCCGTCAGGCCCGGGAGCGGGCTTACGAGGCCGTCCGACGGATTGCTTTTGACGGGATGTTCTACCGGCGGGACATCGCCCTCAAGGCCGTCGAGCTCTTAGAACGACGGGGTCCCCGGCCGGAAGGCCCCTCGGGGGCTAAGCAGAGCCAAGGGCATGGGGCATAGCGCAAGAAAGGCGGCTTCGATGGTCAAATCGGAACACCGCCAGTGATGGTGGTGTCTTCCTTATGGAACCGACCAGGATGCCGGTGCTTCCTCACCAGACGTCCGCATGGCGGCGGTCGCTCGGAGTCTCGGACACTGCCATGATGGGCGGTGTTCCGATGACGGCGCTTCGAAGACCGTTTCGATGGGGGGCCTCTTCGGCTTGATGAGGTGTCTCCTCATCGGCGGCGGGAAACGGACCGTTCCACGAACTCCCGAGTCCTCTCCCCCGAACCCTCCGGTCCAATTGCGGCCCGAACTCCCCCAGCCGGTCGTGTCGCCAGGCCTGAGTGTCTTGTTCCGCTTTTGACGCCCGCCCACTTGCCTGGCCCATCTTCTTTTGACATATAGAGATCTTGTGATATTATCCTATTCCAGCCGAATCGAAGGAGGGATAGGGATGAAGCGATACTTTGGATGGGGGACTCTGGTCTGCAGCCTCTGCCTGGCCCTTTCGCCGGCCCAGGCCCAGTACTGGGACGATTACGGAGATTCCGGCGACTTCGACTTTTGGTACCAGGAGTACCAGCTCGAAGACGCCTGGAATAGCTGGTGGGCCATGGAGTGGGCCAACGCCCTGGGCGACAACTACCCGGCCCCCGAGTACATGGACGACGCCGGCAACTTCTATTACGAAGACGCCTACGGATACCTGCACGACTACGAAACCGGCATGTCCGACGTCGAGTGGGGTTCCATTGAATCGAGTATCTACGGCATCCAGAAGGCCCACCCCGTCGGACGCCGGGGTCGGGTCCGGTCCCTCTACCAGGCGGCCAAGGACGTCCAATGGCTCCAAAGTGCCTCGGCCATTCTGGCGCCCCGTCTGAAGGCCCCTGACGCGACCTGGCGGGAACTCTACGTCGGGGCCCTTTTAGAAGCCGGCCGGGCCGCCCAGGGCCAGGGGAACTTCCAGCAGGCCCTCCAGTATTTGAAACAAGCCACCCAGCGGGCTGACCGAGACCAGGCGGCCGCCATCGAGAAGACCCGCATCGTCTTGGAGGCCTATCAGGCTTACAAGAACCGAGCTTCCATCGATGCGACGCTGGACCGGCTGAACCAGCTCCGTCAGGCTCACCCCGATCGGGCCGACCTACACAGGCTGGCCGCTGAGCTGTACGCCCTGACGGGTCAAAAGGAAAAGGCCCGGGCGGCCTTCGAGCAGGCCCGCCAGGTCGCCCCTTGGGCTATCCATGGCCTTCGCCTGGACCGCTGGGGTGGCCGAGATGCCAAAAAGAAGCCGCAGGGTATCCAGGGCCCCCGACCCAAGCAGTCGGGCTGAAGACCGGCCGGTCGGGCAACATGGAGCCCATAGGGTACGGTAATCAAAAGAGCACGGTAATCAAACCGGAGGGCTGGGAGGTCCTCCCTGCCCCTCCCGAATCCCCATCCCGGAGGGAAACCATGAAGATCAAACTCGGTAAGGTCTTCAAGGGTATCGGAAAGGTTCTCGGCGGCATCGCCAAGAGCCTCTTCAAGGGCAAGCTCTTCGGGATCCTGGGCAAACTTATCCCGGGCCTGAACCTGGGCGGCATCCTGGGGAGCGTCTTTAAGGTCCTTGGCTCGGCCCAAAAGGTCCAGAATTTCCTCCAGGTCGGCCGTCAGGTCTTCGAGGCTCTCCGGGGGAAACACCGCATCGACGACCGGGTCCGGGACCTGCCGGCACCGGCCTATCCGCCCGTCCACCGAAGCTCGACGCCACCGCCCCCCAGCGGCGCCATTCGCATGGACCCGACCCAAATTCGCCGGATTCTGGACGAGATTCGCCGGATTTTGGACGACCTGCGGCCCTGGCTTCGACCCCTGCCGGACCGACCTTCCGTCGACATAGGCCCGGTATGGATCGACCCGAACCAGCGGCCACAGGTCCCCGATTGGCTTCAAAAGACCCTCGAATCTTTCCAGAACCCCCTGCTGGCCCCCTTCTTCCCCTTCCCCATCGAGCAACCTGCCCTGGCGGCGGCCTTCATCGGACGCACCCTGCAGGACTTCAGCCTTGAACTGAACCGCTTCTCGGGTACGCTGACGCCCCCCTCCACGGTCATCCGTTAACCCCCTAAGGGAAATTCGGAGGTCGCCCATGAGCACGCCCGAAAAGGTCGATACCCCCGAGCCGGCCGACTTGGCCAGCACCCTGGGCCTCACGCCCGAGGCCCTGGACACGGTCGAGCAGTTGGCGACGGCCCTCTACGCTGAGGGCCAACTCGAGTCGGCCCTGAAACTCTTCAAGGGCCTCCTCATCCTCCGACCCGACCGAGCCGATAGCTGGTCGGCCGTCGGGGCTGTCCTGACCCGGATGGAGCAATACGAGGAGGCCATCCCGTACCTTTCAGCCGCCCTGGAGCTGGACAAAGAGCATACGGCCGCCCTCGTCAACCGAGCCGAGTGCTACCTGGCCCTGGGGCAGGCGGAAGAGGCGGCCCGAGACCTCGACCGGGCCATCGAGCTGGACCCCCGGGAAGAGGACCCGGCCAGTCATCGGGCCCGCCAGTTGGTCTGGGCCATGGCCCAGTTCTTCGAGGAGGCTCACCGGGAGGGCCTCGACACCGCAGAGGTCGTCGAAGACGAAGGCGAATCATAGGCCAGGGAACGGGAGCCCCGACCGGGCCTTTGACTTCGGTGATGAAGGCCTTACCGGCGTCCCCCCCATAGGCATCTTACATCACTCCGGAGGTTTACTATGGTGCGGATCAGCGGTCCCAAAAGCATCGGCCCCGGCTTCGTGGGAAGAGCCGCCGGGGCTATCAGCCGGGGTTTCTTCGTAAAACGGCTCACGAACCTCGCCGGTCGGCTCCCCCAGCTGGGCGCCGTCCTGGGTCGAGGCATCCGGACCCTGGCGTCGCCCCCCAAGATCCAGCACTTCTTACGGACGGGCCGGTCGGCGTTCGAGACCCTACTGAAGAAGTATGGACTGAACGACCCGGGTCCCCTGCCGACCCTGCCCTTCCAGCCCCCGGGGAAAATCCGGATCATGCTCCCGACGTACCCGCCCCGCTATATCGAGGTCCGGCCTCAACTTCCACCCAAGCTGGAGGATAGCATCCGCCAGAAGCGTCCGATCCTGGATGATCCTAAATTCTTTCCGAAAATCGAGGATGAAGTCCTGCGTAAGCTCCAGAAGCGGCATCCGACGGGACCCTTCGGCACACGGGAGGGACTGGCCCCGTTCATACGGGATTTCATAACGGAACTGGGACGGCACGCTTCGCCGATGGAGACGGGCGTGCCTTCGATCCCGGGCTCGGAGCTCCATCGCCATGGCCCGTTTTTGGCCGATGTGCCGGGTGCGCGGCCGAAGCCGGATATCGACATGCAGGGCCCCCTCCTGGCCGCCGCGACGAGTCCGTCCACGGTTTCAGGTGTCACTGGGACCCCGGCGACGGTTCAACCCTTGTCAGCCTCGGTCGGGGAACAAATTTACGGAAAGGCCGATGACTGGTGGAAGGATCCCTCTAACTGGCCCCATGCGGTGAGTGCCATGTTGGGGTTGCCGTACCCAGCAAACTGGAAATTCGGCCATGTGGTCACGGCTGTCCGGGTTTTGAAAGAACTTCAGCAGGGAAACCCAAAATCTATCGATATTGCTTCCAAAGTACTCAATGTCCTCGAGTACCTCTTGCCTTCACCCTTTCGCCAGGTCCTGGGTTCGGCCACGAGTTTTTTGAATATCTTCAAGGGCGTAGAATTGGCCGATATGTACAGGGATGTGTCAGCAATTGCCAAAAAAATTAATGAATATAGAAACCAAGGGATAGAGGACCCAAAAGAAATCGTACAGCGCCTCCAAGAGGACCTTCTCGACCCCGATGTCGGGAGGTGGCAGATTTACGGCAACCTTCGAGGGGAAGACCCTCGGGTCCGTTTGGTTCGGGCGCTCACGGTGTACATCTTGGCCACGGGCGACGAAAACCTGACGGGCATACCTCAACGTTGATGGGCCGGCCGCCTCCTTCGCCTCCCCCCATGGGGCTTAGAGCGCCTTACAAAATACCCCTCTCCCTGGGAAAGATAGGCCGGGCTGAGGGCCCCTCACCCTACCCTCTCCCACGGGGGGAGGGTTTTGTGAGGGGCTCTTAGCAGAGCTGTTTGGCTCGTGAGAATCGTGTCGGGACGATCCTTCCCATCGCTCCAGAGACCCGGTTTTTCAGAGTGACGGAATGATGAAGTGAGGAAGTCCGTGATTCTGAGGCATCTGTCCACCTGCCTGTGTGCCTATCGGCTCATCTGCCGACCCACCCACCTGCTCAAGCAGTTGCTTGCATCCCGTCCCTGCATCCTGTATATCTTGCATCCCCCACGTTTTGCACTCCCGGAGGGCCTTCGGTGTACCGAACCGACGGGCGACGCATCTGCCTCGTCTTGTTCATAGCCGGAAGTTGGGCGGTCTGGGCCGCCGGCGGCCGGAGCGCCGAGCCGGCCCGACCTCTCCGCGTGGCGGCCGCCGCCGACCTGCGGTACGCTATGGAGGAGCTCGTCCAGGTCTTTCGCCAGCGACACCCGGACGTCGCCGTCGAGGTCGTCTACGGGTCGTCGGGGAACTTGTATGCTCAGGTCCTGAACCGGGCCCCCTTTGACATGTTTTTCTCGGCGGACGCGGAATATCCCCGCCGGCTGGCGGCCCGGGGTCTGGTCTGGCCGGGGAGCCAGCCGTTTTCGTACGCCGTCGGGTTCATCGTCCTGTGGGTCCGAGGGGATTCGCCCATCGACGTCGAGCGGGCAGGGATGGCGGTCCTTCGGGATCCGGCCGTTCGGCGTATCGCCATCGCCCATCCGCAACATGCACCTTACGGGCGGGCGGCCGTAGCGGCCCTAAAGTACTTTGGGATTTACGATGATGTAGCCGGCAAGCTCGTCTATGGGGAGAACATCAGCCAGACGGCTCAATTCGTTCAGAGCGGG
>JAUQPV010000190.1 GCA_030550225.1 Acidobacteriota bacterium
AGACTTCCGAGGCGTCCGCATAGTGGAGGGGGATGCCCATCCGGTCCCGGAGATTCGCCTGGACGGCTTCGGGCTCGCCTTTCCGGAGAAGCCCGTTGTCGACAAACACGGCCAGCATTCGGTCCCCGGCGGCCTCGTGGACGAGGCGGGCCAGGACCGTGCTGTCGACGCCCCCGCTGACGGCGACCAAGATGTCGCCCTCCCGACTCCGGGCCTGGACCCAGGCGATGAGCTCCTGCATGTAGGCCGCCAGGTCCCAGTCCCGCACGGCCCCGCACACGTCAAACACGAAGCGGGCCAGGATGTCCCGACCGTAGGCCGTATGGACGACCTCGGGGTGGAACTGGACGCCATAGAGACGCCGCCGGGGGTCCGCAAAAGCCGCATAGGGCGTGGCCTCCGTACGGGCCAGGACTTGAAAGCCCGGCGGCAGACGCTCGACCCGGTCGCCGTGGCTCATCCAGACCTGGAATGTCCGGGGGAGGTCTCGGAACAGGACGTCCGGTGTCTCGACTTCTACACGGGCTGGACCGTACTCCCGAATGGGGCCCGGCACGACCTGACCCCCGAGCTGATGAGCCATGAGTTGAAGCCCATAGCAGATGCCTAAGATCGGCACGCCGGCCTGATAGATTTCGGGACGGATCGTCGGGGCGCCAGGTTGGTACACGCTCTGGGGGCCGCCCGAGAAGACGAGGCCCCGCAAGGTCCCCTCGGTGAGACCGGCCGTGAGGACCTCCCAGGGCGCATAGCAGGAGACGATCTCCGCATATACGCCCATCTCCCGGATGCGCCGGGCGATGAGTTGCGTGTACTGAGAACCGAAGTCGACGACTCGAATCTGAGCCTTCCGGATAGGTCTCATCGATACCTCAAGGGTGAGCCAGGAGCTATCTCACGAACCGACGGTCCGTCGGCCATCCTCGATGACCCAAACATCGAATTTCTGAGCCTCGGCCTGGACGGCATCGGACGCCGAGACACCGGCTACGATAGCCACGACTGGCACGCCCAGCCGGGCCAGGAGGTCAGCTCGCTGGCGGGCCCGTCGGACGTCATGCGAGTCGATGACGTAAGAGACCTCTACAAGGACTCGGACGGGAGTTCGGTCGTCACCGAAGCCCTCAGCGACGACGTCCGCCTGAAGGACCTCGACGACCTCCTCTCGGGACAAGAGACCCTCGTCTTCCGCTTCGTCCAAGATGGCTCGGAGGGCCTCCGGCTGGAGAACTTTGAGTCGGCGGAACCATCGGCCGAGATAGGCTGGAGCCTTACGGGACCATTCTGCCTCCAGACTCCGGCCTTTTAGGTCCCCGACGTCCCGCTGCAGGCTCCCGACCACCGCCGTAAGAGACGCGATTTGGCGGGAATTCTCCTGTACCTGCTCGGTTAAAATTGCGATTTGACGATAATTCTCCTGCACCTGCTCGGTTAAAATTGCGATTTGGCGGGAATTCTCCTGCACCTGCTTGGTCAAAGCTTCAATCTGACGGGAGTTCGCCTGGAGTTGGGCTTCGGCGCGGTCCATCCGCTCGGTCAGGGCGGCAATCTGCCGGGAGTTCTCGGCAATTTGGGCCTCCACGCGGTCCATCCGCTCGGTCAGGGCGGCAATCTGGCGGGAATTCTCCCGGATGGCCTCCCAGACACGTCGGAATTCCTCATGCATTTCGGCCCGGAGGCGCTCGACCCGAGCCGGGAGCTCCAGCAGGTCGTCGGTCAGGACCTGCCGGCGGACTTCCTCCCGAAAGGCCAGGTCCTCTCGAAGAAGGCGTAGGAATTCCTCTTTCAACATCCGTCCGTCCTCCGCTTATCATCGTCCAAGCTTGTCACGGCCGAAGCCCGTCGAGGGTGACGACGAGGAAGACCCGCCGTTCGGCGGCGACCAGGCTGAAGCCCAGTTCCTGGAGACCTCGGCAGGCTTCGATGATACCGGCTTCTTCAGGCGTCTCCCGAAGCAGGTCTGCCGCCTCCGACGCCGGAACGCCCTCGACCCATGGCGGCCGGTCCTGAAATTTTAAGGCGATCTTTCGAATTTGCCAGTCTTGGTCTCGCAAGCGCCGGACGAGGGACTCGGCCAACGGTCGCACGGCGCCCTCGAGGAGGCTGACGACCCGCATATAATGCTGAGCTTCCCAGAGTTCGCTTTCCAGCTCGCCACCC
This sequence comes from Acidobacteriota bacterium, assembly GCA_030550225.1. GTDB lineage: Bacteria > Acidobacteriota > HRBIN11 > HRBIN11 > HRBIN11 > HRBIN11. Next base: position 2,161 of record JAUQPV010000190.1, read on the forward strand.
GCCGGTAGGAGGAGCCGGAGTACCTCGTCGATGGCCGGAAGGCTCATCTGACCCTTTGGGTAGGCCGAGCCCGCCTGCACGGTGACGGTCACCTCCGGAACCTGTGTACCGCGGACTTCGTACCGCCAGCTGTCTCGGTGGAACCGGACCTGCCAAGTGACCCGGGGCCGCGCCCCGCCCCGACTCATCAACTCGATGGACCCGAGGGACCAGGGCGACGGCGTCTCCCGGAAGGGCAAGTCTCGGAAAAATCTGTAAAGGTCTCGCCATGAAGCCGGTGGGGCCAGCTCGACTCGGGCTCGGCACGGACCGTCCGGCGGGGCCTCGACGATCTGAAGGCGGGCGGCCTCCGGTAAGGGCAGGGTCCCGAGGCCGACGCAGGAATCCGCCGGTTCAACGCCCGCCGATGGCAGAAGGCGACCGGCGAGAACGCCGAACAAGAAGCCGGTCACGATCCATAGACTCCACTGGTTCATCCAGGCCCTCTCTGGAAAGCCTACCGTGATGACGTGACGAGTTTCGCCCCGGTGCCGGCTTCTTTCCAGACCCCGTCACGTCGTCACAAAGCTGGATGGGCGTCTGGTGTTGGGTGTTCGGTGTTAGGTCCTTTCCCAAGAACCCAACATCCAGCACCTAACACCGATTTCTCGAAGGGTCGGACCCCCCATAGGCCGAAGGGCCCTGGGATATCCTATGGGCGCAAGGTCTGGGGTCCTTTCCCGGGACCTTTATCCCGTATCCCTGCCCAGTAGTCGAAGTCCCTCGGAAAGACTATAATGAATCGACAACTCGGGAGGGAAGGGCAAAAAAGCCGATGTGCGGTGTCTTTGGTATCTGGAACCATCCGGAGGCGGCGCACCTGACCTACATGGGGCTGTACGCCCTTCAGCATCGAGGTCAGGAGAGCGCCGGGATCGTGACGGCCGACGGCGAGCGGCTGTTTGAACACAAGGGCATGGGGTACGTCAGCGACGTATTTACCGAGGACGTCTTAAAAAAGCTCCCGGGCCATCTGGCCATCGGCCACGTCCGGTACTCGACGGCCGGCCGGAGCTTTCTCCAGAATGCCCAGCCCCTGGTCGCCCATCGGGCCTGGGGAAGCCTGGCCATCGCCCACAACGGCAACATCGTGAACGCTTTCTCCTTGCGGGAAGCTCTGGAGCGGGACGGGGCCATCTTCAGCACGACGACCGACACGGAGGTCATCCTCCATTTGGTCGCCCGGTCTCGGCGGTGGGACCTCGTCGATGCCATCCTGTGGGCCCTGCATCAACTGAAAGGGGCCTTTACGTTGGTCATCCTGACGCCGGACACGCTCATCGGCGTTCGAGACCCTTACGGGTTCCGTCCCCTCTGGCTGGGCCGTAAAGACGGGGCCTGGGTCCTGGCGTCGGAGACGTCGGCCCTGGACCTGATCGATGCCGTCCCCGAGCGGGAGGTTCAGCCCGGCGAGGTCATCGTCATCAACGAGGACGGCATCCAGTCCTTGAAGCCCTTTCCGGCCACCGTCCGGGCTCAGTGTATATTCGAATTGGTCTACTTTTCCCGACCCGACAGCGTCATCTTCGGACGTTCCGTCAGCGAGGCCCGTGTCGAGATGGGCCGCTGGCTGGCGCGGGAGGCCCCGGCGGACGCCGACATCGTCGTACCCGTCCCAGACTCGGGCGTCCATGCGGCCATCGGGTACGCCGAGGCCTCGGGCCTGCCCTTCCAGTTTGGCCTCATCCGGAATCACTACGTGGGTCGCACGTTCATCCAACCCTCGCAGGCGAACCGGAGCTTCGGCGTCAAGGTCAAGCTGAACCCGGTGCGCCCTGTCGTAGGCGGCAAACGGGTCGTCCTCATCGACGATTCCATCGTACGGGGTACGACCAGCCGCAAGATCGTTCAAATGCTCCGCCAGGCGGGCGCCCGAGAGATTCATGTGCGCATCAGTTGCCCGCCCATCATCGGCCCCTGTTACTACGGGATCGACACGCCGTCCGAGGAGGAGCTGATCGCGAACCATTACGACGTGGCCGGCATCGCTCGCTTCATCGGGGCCGACACCCTGGCCTATTTGAGTCTGGAGGCCCTCCTGCGGAGCGTCGGCGACCCCCAGGGCCGGGAGTTCTGTGTGGCCTGCTATACACGGGACTACCCCATCCCGGCCGACCATCAGAAGATCAAGCAGATCCGCATCCTGGAGCGGACAGCGGTCGAATGATCGCCGGTCCTCCAGGACCCTGGCATCCCTGACAGGGTGGTGGGAGTGTCCTCATGCGGTATCGGGACACGGGCGTCGACATCGACCGGGGGCATGAAGCCGTCCGTCGGATCCGGTGGCTCCTGGAGCGGTACCAACCGGCCTTCCGGGAGAATATCGGGCGGTTCGGAGGCCTCCTGCCCCTGGCGGTCGAGGGGATGGCAACGCCCCATCTGGTGGCCAGCATCGACGGTGTAGGGACGAAGACCCGTGTGGCCGCCCTCGTCGGCCGTTGGGACGTCTGCGGCCGGGACGCGATCGCTCATGGTATCAACGACGTCCTCGTCCAGGGCGCCTATCCTATCGGGGCTCTGGACTATTTGGGCATGGGCCGTATCGTGCCCGAGCGGGTCGAGGCCATCGTCCGGGGGATGCTGGAAGAGTGCACCCGTCACGGGGTCGTCCTCATCGGCGGGGAGACGGCCGAGATGCCAGACGTGTATGGCGAGGACGACGTGGACGTCGTGGCCGTCGTGATCGGCCTCGTCGACGGCGCCCGGGTCCTGGATGGCCGAGCCATCCAGCCCGGCGACCGTCTCTTGGGTCTCCCTTCGACGGGCCTCCACACGAACGGTTACACCCTGGCCCGGAAGCTCTTCTTTGAGCGCCTCGGCTGGACGCCCGACCGATGGCTGGACGAGTGTCAGATGACCTTGGCGGATGCCCTTCTCCAGCCCCACCGTTGCTATCTTTCCTACCTGAAGCCTCTCCTCGACCGGGGTCTCGTCCGGGGCCTGGCGCACATCACGGGTGGCGGCCTGACGGAGAACGTCCCCCGGAGCCTCCCCGAGGGGACGGTCGCCCGGATTCGTCGGGGCACGTGGCCCGTCCCGCCGATTTTCGAGTTGATTCAGCGTCTCGGCGACGTCCCGACGGACGAGATGTTCCGTACGTTCAACATGGGCATCGGGATGGTCGTCGTCGTGCGGCCGGAAGATGAACCGAGTGCTCGGCAGACCGTCGAGGACCTCGGCCTGCCCGTATATTCTATCGGGGAGGTCGGGCCCGGCCCGGGCGGGGTCGTCTATGAATAATTCGGTGCTGGGTGTTGGGTGTTCGGTGTTGGGTATTGGTTCGGACCCAGGACCTGACGC
>JAUQPV010000191.1 GCA_030550225.1 Acidobacteriota bacterium
CGGGGCGGACGGCCGGGCGGGTCTACGGTCGAGTCCGACTTCCCCGCCGTTTTATCATTCTGTGCCCGAACCACACCGGTATGGGTGCCCCGCTGGCCTGCTGGGCGACGGGCGTGTGGGAAACGCCTCTGGGCCCCGTCCGGGTCGATGAAGAAATGGCCCACCACCTGATGGAACAATGCACCTTCTTAATCCATGACACCGCGGCTCATCTGCGGGAACACTCTCTGGAGGTCCATCTGCCCTTTCTCCAATATCTGCTGGACGATTTTGTCTTCGTCCCGATCTGTGTCGGGACGTCCCGCATGACTCAACTGACAGCGCTGGCCCAAGCCATTGCGGAGGTCATTCAGAGCTTGGGAGAGGAAGTCCTGCTGATCGCCAGTACGGATATGACGCACTATACGTCGGCCGCCGAAGCGACCCGATTCGACCAGCCGGCCATTCGATGCATGGAGCAGGTCGACGGTCCCGGCCTTTACGATACCGTCCACCGTCACCGTCTGACGATGTGCGGGTACTTGCCGACGACCGTCGTCTTGATGGCCGCTCGGGTCTTGGGGGCGACTCAAGGAACCCTGGTCGATTACACCCACTCGGGGTTGGTAACGGGCGACGACACCTCGGTCGTGTCTTATGCCGGGATGATCATCGCCTGAGAAAGACTCAGGCAGTTCGGCTGTTGGGCCAGGGTCGGAAAAGCCGAATCCATGCGGATTTTCACGAACCGAACGCTCTGCTATCTGCCCACCTCGATAGGTCCCCCGAAGTCGTTCCGGTAGACGTGACCGCCCTTCATGACGAACTGGACTCGTTGGAGAACCATTACGTCTTCCAGGGGATTTCCCTCGACGGCGATGATATCGGCATACTTACCCGGCTCCAGCGTCCCGACGCGGTCCGACCAGCCCAGGAGCTCGGCGGCATGGATCGTCGCCGCTTGAATCGCCTGAAGGGGTGTCAGCCCCAGATGGACCATGACGGCGAATTCTCGGGCGTTGAGACCATGGGGGTACACGGCCGCATCCGTCCCAAAGGCGACGGGTACGCCCATCTGGAAGGCCCGCCGGATGTTCTGGCGAGCCGCCGGCATGACTTTCCGAGCCTTCTCCATGATGAAGGGCGGGATTTGAAGTTTCGGGGCGTTTTCCATGAACCAGTCGGCCAGGTAGAGGGTCGGCACCAGGTAGACCCGCTTTTCCCGCATGAGCCGGACGGCCTCGTCGTCGATGTAGCTTCCGTGTTCGATAGAATCCACGCCGACCCGGACAGCCAGCAAGATGCCGGCCCGTCCGTGGGCGTGGGCGGCGACCTTCCGGCCCAACTTGTGGGCCTCTTGGACGATGACCCGGAGTTCATCCTCGTTGAATTCGTAGACTTCCGGGTTGTCCCCCTTGGACAGGACCCCGCCGGTCGCGCAGACCTTAATGACGTTGGCCCCGTACTTAATGACTTCTCGGACCTTCCGAAGGACGGCGTCCGGTCCGTCGGCGACGCCCTCGGCCTGATGGCGGTATTCAGGCGGCAGGAGGCTTTCGTCGCAGTGGCCACCCGTGATGCCCAAAGCCGGTCCCGAGACGACCATCCGGGGACCCGGGAGGTCGCCAGCTTCGATGGCGTCCCGCAGGGCGACGTCTGTATAACCGGACGCCCCGACGTCGCGGACTGTCGTGAAGCCGGCCATCAGGGTAAGCCGGGCATTCTTAGCTCCGATGAGGGCCTGCCGGGGCACGGAGAGGCCGAGGGCGCTGTAGCCGATATACCGGGGTTCACCCGTGAGGTGGGTGTGCATGTCGATGAGGCCTGGTAAGACCGTGGCCCGGGATAGGTCAAAGATGCGGGCGTCGGTCGGGACCCGGACCTGGCCCGCTGGCCCGACGGCCTCGATCTTCTCGCCCCGAACGACGATGACGACATTCTCTAAGATGCGGCCCTGGCGGACGTCCAATAGACGACCGGCTTGGAGGACCGTGACGGCCTTGTCCGGGGCAGGCTCCGGGGCTTGCGCGCTGGCGATGGCTCCGACAGCGGCCCATAGGATGACGAGGCCCAGGACTCGTGGATTCCATCGGCGAGACCGCATAGCCGACCTCTCCCGAGATGTCCAGAAGTGCTTCAGGAGTATATCCGGGGTGGCACGAGATGCAAGACCGGGCCAAAGGACAAATACTCTTGCTCTTTGCCCTTTTCCCGAATCCCAAACACCCAACGCCGAACCGGCTTGTATCCTGCATCCTGTATCCTGTATCCTGCATTCTGATCGACGGCGGGGAGGTGCCGTATGAACGTCGGTCTGGGCATGTTGATATCCCTGGGCATCCTACTCCTCGGGTATCTCTTTTACGGTCGCTGGGTCGGACGGCGGCTCGGCGTCGACCCGAATCGGCCGACGCCGGCCCACACCCAGTATGACGGCGTCGACTACGCCCCAGCCCGGCCCCTGCTCCTCTTCGGACACCATTTTTCGGCCATCGCGGCGGCCGGACCGATCGTCGGACCGACGCTGGCGATCCTTTACGGGTTCCTGCCCGTGTGGCTGTGGGTCGTCCTGGGGGTCATCCTGATCGGGGCCGTGCACGACATGACGGCCTTGTTCCTCAGTATCCGAGAGGGGGGCCGTTCAATCGCCGAAGTCGCCCGACGGACGTTAGGTCCCGTCGGGTACTTTTTCTTCCTGAGTTTTGCGCTCTTCCTGTGCATCTTAGTGGCGGCGGCCTTTGCGGACCTAACGGCTGTTGCCCTGACGTCCCATCATCCGGCGGCAGAGTTCGGGATTCAGCCGAGTCAGACGCTTCTCCGGACGCGGACGTTTAACGGCGAGCCACATGTAATGATCGGGGGCGTCGCCTCAACGTCGGCCATCGTGATGACCCTGTTAGCGCCCTTCATTGGGTGGCTCGTGTATCGTCGGCATGCGCCGACGTGGCTGGCTTCGGTCCTGGCGGCGACCGGGGCGGTCTTTTCTATCCTGGTCGGCCTCTACTGGCCCCTTCAACTAAATCCCAAGGTTTGGATTCTCATCATTATGATGTACATCCTGGCGGCCGCCTATGTCCCCATCTGGCTGATCATCCAGCCCCGAGACTACGTCAACGTTCAGATCCTGTACCTGGGCCTGCTGAGCCTGATCGCCGGGACCGTCGGCCTGGGCCTGGCCGGTCATCGGATCGAGGCGCCCCTCTTTCACGTCACGGCCGACGCCGTCGCCCGACTCGGCGAGCTGTGGCCTTTCTTGTTCATCACCGTCGCCTGCGGGGCCGCCTCGGGGGCGCATGGGCTGATCGCTACGGGCACGACCAGCAAGCAGGTATCGAACGAAAAGCACATCCCCGTCGTCGGTTACGGTGGAATGCTGATGGAATCGGTCTTGGCCCTGTGCGTCATCTTCGCCATCGTGGGGGGCCTGGGGTATGCCAAATACATGGAAATCACGTGGCCGGCCCAGGGTCGGGGGAATGCGCCCCTGGCCTTTGCCCTGGCGGCGGGTTACACACTGTTCAAAGGACTGCACATTCCGCTGATCTATGGGACGCTGTTTGGGATCATCCTCTTGGAAGGCTTTTTGGTCACGACCATCGACGCCGTGATGCGCCTTTCTCGATACCTCATCGAAGAATTCTGGCGGGTCCTGTGGGGGAACCGGGTCCCAGGCGTCTTGCAGCTTCGGTTTGTTAACTCGCTGATCCCCGTCGTCCTGACGGCGGGCCTGGCCTTTTCTCGGGGCTACACCCGCATCTGGCCCCTCTTTGGCGCTTCGAACCAACTCCTGGCGGCGCTCACGCTGGTCGTCGCGACGGTATGGTTGGTCCAGAAGGCGCGAACCTACTGGTTCGCAATCCTCCCAGCCGTCTTCATGAGTGGGACGACCATCACGGCCCTGGCGTTGACGGTCATGCGACGCTTCCAGGCTCATGATTACCTCTTAAGCTTTACGGCCTTTCTCCTCCTGGGCCTGGCCGTCGGCTTTATCGTCCAAAGTGTGCGCTTCTTCGTGACTCGGGGGCGGGGCGCCTGGACATGGGGTGCGGCGTCCCGTTAAGGTAAAGATCTCGAAATGAGACGGCCCAAAGCCCTATGGGTTGACTCTAAGGGCCGGGTCTGTTAAGCTTTTATACACAGGGAAAGGCGTGTTCGTATCCAAGGAGTGACCTCAAAACCCCTTAGAAGTCCCTTCTCGGGAGAGGAGGACGGCGGATCCGGTCGGGCGACTCAAGCCGCCGTACTTCAGTTGTATTCTCTGCCAGGTGGTAAGAAGGGGGACCCCCTGTCAGGAATCGGGTGGATGAGGGGTACGTTGGGAAGATTCCTGGCTCCTGGCTCGGGTGAGTCGGTCAAGACGCCTGGAGCTTGGAGGGGCAGGGGGGCGAATGAATTTTGTCGGCGCGACCGAGATACCGCTCAAAATCGGGAAATACTTCGTGAAGCGTCTCCTCGGTCAGGGGGGCATGGGTCAAGTCTACCACGCCCATGACCCCGTCATCGGTCGGGACGTGGCCATCAAAATCATTTACCCTCAATTGGCCACCGACCCGGAGCTGACCCGTCGCTTCCTGCACGAGGCTCGCTCTGCCGGGCGCTTGCACCATCCCAATATCGTCATCATCTACGAGTGCAGTGAAGAGAAGGGAGTTCCCTATATCGTCATGGAATACCTGGAGGGCCGGGACCTCAACAGCGTCATCAGTGCTCAAGAACCGATGAGCCTGGATCAGAAGTTGGACATCATTCGGCAAGCCTGCGATGCTTTGGCTTACGCTCATCAGCAGGGCGTCGTCCATCGGGACATCAAGCCCTCCAACATCTTTATCCTGAAGAACGGTGTAGTGAAGATCATCGACTTTGGCCTCGCCAAGGTCGGGATGACACAGTTGACGCAGGTCGGGAAAGTCGTCGGCACGCCTTACTACATCGCTCCCGAGCGACTCTCCGGTCGTCAAGAAGCCCCGGACGCCCGGTCCGACCTCTTCTCACTGGGCGTGACGATGTACGAACTTATCACGTATCGGCGTCCCTTTGACGGCGACGACCTGAACAGCATCCTGTTCAAGATCCTTCATCAGGACCCGCCGCCGATCACGCAGTTCATCGAGATTCCGTATGCCGCTGAGGTCCAGCAGGTCTTGGACAAAGCGCTGGCGAAGCAACCGGACCGCCGATTCCAGACAGCCTTCGAGATGAAACAAGCTATCGAGGCCTTGTTGGATCGGATTCATGGAGGTGCTCCGTCAGTCGTTCACAAGCCGGCGGCAGTGCCAGTCTCACCGATCTCCGCGCCGGCGGGTCAGCCGAGCCCCGAGCAGGGCATTGACCGAGAGCCTACGCGGCCCATTCGCGATCGCCGGGCCGTATCTCCGGTGGATCGATCCACGGGTCCCGAGATGGTCCTGCAACTGGGACATCGGGACTTCGTATGGGCTGTCCTTTTCTCGCCGGACGGTCGGGTGTTGGCGAGCGGGGGTCGGGACCGGACGGTGCGTCTGTGGGACGTGGAGA
>JAUQPV010000192.1 GCA_030550225.1 Acidobacteriota bacterium
CGTCCTGGGCTTCGTGTACGTCTCGGAAGCTCAGATCGACGAGGAGATCGAACGGCTCATCCAGCTCCGCCACGAGGCCCGTCTACGCCGAGACTTCGCCACGGCCGACCGCATCCGGGAAAACCTTCGTCAACGGGGTATCGTCCTGGAAGACACCCGGACGGGCACTCGATGGCGGCGGCTGACGCCAGCCGAGATAGCCGTCTCGGACGGCTCGAGTCCTCGGGAGTCATGAAGTCCGCTGACCGTCTGCATCGTTTCCGTCAGCAACTGGAGCGGATCGACCGCCGGATTCTCGACTGGCTCCAGCGGCGCTTCCATGTCCTGAAAGACCTGACAGAGTACAAACGGGCGGCGAACCTGCCTATCTTCCAACCTGAACGGGAACAAGCCTATCGGGAGGCGATCCGCGCCCGCCTGCCGGCCGAGTACCGAGGTCCTATCGACGCCATCTTCGCGACCATCATGCGAGAGGCTCGTCAGTTTGAGGAGCATGTGCTTATCCGGGGCATGACCCGGCCGGCGGAGGGGTCCCCGATCGGCGGGTTTCCCTTCCGGCGGGTCGTCGTCGTCGGTCTGGGCCTGATCGGCGGGTCTGTCGTCCGAGCCCTCCGGGCATATGCGCCCCGGAGCTGGATCGCTGGCGTCGACCGGGACGAGGTGACCCGGGCTCAGGCTCGGCCCTACTTAGACGAAGTCGAGATAGATGGGACGGCATGGCTTTCAGACGTGGACCTCATCGTCCTGGCCCTGCCGGTCCGGTCCATCGTGACGTGGCTGGAGACCTACGGCCCCCACGTAGCCCGCGGCTTGGTCCTGGACGTCGGGAGCGTCAAGCGCGTCATCTGCGAGACGGGCTGGCGGACCGTCCGTTCCCCGGCCGTCTTCGTCGGGGGCCACCCGATGGCCGGAGCCGAGACGCCGGGGTTCGCCTCCAGCCGGACGGACCTGTTCGTGGACCGACCGTTCTTTCTGTGCGTGCCGCCCGGGATGGAGGACGCCCAAGGGCTTCGCGCGGACCTGGAGGCCCTGCTTCTCGCCTTGGGCGCCCGGCCTCTCTACGTGACCCCGGCGGCCCACGACCGCCTCGTGACGTTCACCAGCCACATTTATCAGCTGATCGCCAGTGCCCTGGCGGCATGGGTCTATGAAATGGCCTTGCAGGAGGACCTGGACCTTCGCCAAGGAGCCGGCCCGGGGATGTACTCGATGACACGCCTGGCCGGAAGCTCCTACGAGCTATGGCGGGACATCCTGGCGATGAATCCCCAGGCCATCGAGGCGTTTTCGGCTTGGGTCGAATGGCTTCACCGGCAAGGCCCGCCGTATGATTGGGAGGCTCTGTTCCGCCGGGCCCGCCAGGTCTATGAGGCCCTGTACGGGAGTCGGGGGGAATGACTTTGGCGATTCGGGAATTCGGGCATTCGGCAATTCGGGAGTTCGGCAGTTCGGGAATTCGGGAGTTCGGCGATGGGATTATCCCTATCCCGCATCCCGCATCTTGCATCTTGCATCTCGCATCCTATATCCCATCCGGTGGTGAGCCGGTACGATGAGTGTTCTGGCTGTCATCCCAGCCCGTTACGGCTCGACCCGACTGGAGGGCAAGCCCCTGGCCGAAATCGCCGGCCGACCGATGATCTACCACGTCTACCGCCGGGTCCGAAGGGCCCGGTCCATCGAGCAGGTCATCGTGGCGACCGACGACGAGCGCATCCGCCAGACCGTCGAAGCCTTCGGCGGTCGGGCCGTCCTGACCGCGCCGGACCATCCTTCGGGGACCGACCGGGTCGCCGAGGTCGCCCGGCTCCTGCCCTACGACATCGTCGTCAACGTCCAGGCTGACGAGCCCCTCGTGCGGCCGGCCATGCTCGACCAACTCGTCGAGGCTATGCAGGCCGACCCGACCTGCCCGATGGCGACGCTCGCCTGCGTCTTAGACGACCTGGACGAGCTGGACGACCCCCACGTCGTGAAGGTCGTCGTGCGGCCTGACGGGCATGCCCTCTACTTCTCCCGGTCGCCGATTCCCTTCCCGATGCATGCCAATCCGATGCACGCCCGGACTGTCCGGGAAATCGTCAGTTACCGAAACGAGTTGATCCACCAGTTTTACAAGCACATCGGCATCTACGCTTACCGCCGGGACTTTCTGATCCAGTTTACCCAATGGCCCCCGACGCCCTTAGAGCAGACCGAACGCCTTGAACAGCTCCGGGCCCTCGAACACGGCGTCCCCATCCGGGTCGTCCTCACGCCCTACTCGACCATCGGCGTCGACACGCCGGCCGACCTCGAACGGGTCCGCCGCCTCTTCGAGTCCCTTCCCGATGAAGAGGCATGATAGAGGGATGTACAATGGGCAGTGGGCAACAACCGTTCATCCCCCATCGCTGATCCCCAAACCTACAAGAAGGAGAGGTGAAAATATGAAGGATTGGCGAGAACGCATCCAGATGGACCCGCAAGTGTGCCATGGTAAACCATGTATCAAAGGCACTCGCATCATGGTCTCTGTCATCTTAGACAGTCTGGCCGAGGGTCTTACCCCTGAGGAAGTCGTTCAGGAATACCCGTCGTTAACGCTGGAAGACGTACGAGCGGCTATCGCTTACGCGGCCGCGTTGGCCCGGGAAGAGGAGCTGGTCCCTCTTCGAGGAATCGGATGAAAGTGAAATTGGACGAACACATGGCTCGCTCGCATCAAGCGTTCCTGCGTCAAAAGGGTTACGACGTCGATCACGTTTACGATGAGGGGCTATCGGGTCAGCCTGATGATAGGGTGTGGGCAAGGGCATGCGCGGAGGGACGCTTCTTTGTCACGTTAGACTTGGGCTTTTCGGATGTTCGTCGATTCCCGCCGGGCACTCATCCCGGTATCTTGCTCTTGCGCCCCCACCGCCGTGGCCGTCAGGCTGTGCTGGATGTTCTCGCCCGCGTGACCCAAGAGCAACCGTTAGAAACGCTACAAGGCTGTCTCGTCGTCGCCGATGAGACCCATACCCGGATCCGTCGCCCGCCAGCCGTCGAGGAAACGGATCCGGTATAGCGTAGGGTGCCTTCTGTTCGCTATTCGCACTTGCTATCCTGTATCTTTGAAAAATCGCGCTTCCCGGGCGGTGGGAAAGGTTGATTTGACACCACCTTCCCGAACCGAAGGGCTCTGTCGAGAGAGCGGATTCTACTCAGAGGTAGTCGGATGGAGGCGGTCCTCGAGCGTTTCCGTCGGGAGTTTCGGAGTGGCCTCGTGTGGATTCAGCACCTGCCGGCCCGGGAGGCCGTCTGGGCTGACTTCCCGCCGGACCTGGACGTCCGGCTCCGGCAGGTCCTAGAGGCTCAGGGGATCCGGCGGCTGTATGCTCACCAGGCCGAGGCATGGCGGGCTGTCCGGGAAGGCCGGTCCGTCGTCATCGTCACGCCGACGGCCTCCGGGAAGACGCTCTGCTACAACCTGCCGGTCCTTCAACGGATCCTCGAGAAGCCCCGGGCCCGGGCGATGTATCTATTCCCGACCAAGGCCCTCGCCCAGGACCAGAAGGCCGTCCTCCGCACGATGACCCAGGCCTTCGCCCCCGAACTGGAGATTCAGACCTACGACGGCGACACACCCGAGGACCTACGGGCCGTCGTCCGGGAGCGGGGCCAGATCGTCCTGACGAATCCCGACATGCTCCACACGGGCATCCTGCCCCATCACGTCAAGTGGGCGAAGCTGTTTGAGAACCTCGAGTACGTCGTCATCGACGAGCTTCACGCCTACCGGGGTGTCTTCGGGAGTCACGTGGCCTTGGTCCTCCGGCGGCTCCAGCGGGTCTGCGAGTTCTACGGTTCCCGGCCCGTCTTCATCACGACGTCGGCGACCATCGCCAACCCCGTCGAGCACGCCGAGCGTCTTCTCGGCGTCCCCGTCGTCTGCATCGACCGAAGCGGGGCGCCCCAGGGCGAGCGCTACTTCGCCCTGTACAACCCGCCCGTCGTCGACCCGGCCCTGGGCCTCCGGCGGTCCTTCATCCAAGAGGCCTGCCGCATCGCCGAGTTCTTGATCCGGCACGACCTGCAGACCATCGTCTTCGCCCCGTCTCGGCTGTATACGGAGATCGCCCTACGCTACCTCCAGGAGCGGCTCGCTCAGCGGCCCGACCAGCGAGACCGCGTGCGGGGCTACCGGGGCGGCTACCTACCCCGGACCCGCCGGGCCATCGAGAGGGCCCTTCGAGCCGGCGAGGTCCTCGGCGTCGTCAGCACAAATGCCCTCGAACTGGGCGTCGACATCGGGTCTCTGGATGCCTCCGTCCTGGCCTCCTATCCTGGGACGATGGCCAGCGTCTGGCAGCAGGCCGGTCGCGCCGGCCGTCGGGACCGGCCGGCTTTGCATGTATTCGTCGCCAGCAGTCGGGCCATCGACCAGTACCTCGTGACGCATCCCGACTACTTCTTCGGGCGCACGCCTGAGCAGGCTCTCATCGATCCCTGGAATCTGTTTATCTTCTTGGACCACTTGAAGTGCGCCGCCTTCGAGCTGGCCTTCCAGGACGACGAGACCTTCGCCGGCCAGGCCGTCGCCGAGTGGATGGAGCTCCTCGAAGAGGACGGCTGGGTCCATCGGGTCGGCCGCCGGTGGCACTGGATCGGGAGTTCCTTCCCAGCGGACGCCGTCAGCCTCCGGACCGTCACGTCGGACAACTTCGTCGTCGTGGACACGTCCGGCAGGCCTCGGGTCATCGCCGAAGTCGACTTCTCGAGTGCCCTGACGAGCATCCACCCAAAGGCCATCTACCTGTGCGAGGGTCAGACCTACTACGTCGACGAACTGGACTTTCAAGGCCGGAAGGCCTACGTCCGGCCCGTCCAGGTCGATTACTTCACAGACGCCATCCGGTACACCCACGTGGACATCCTGGACGTCTCCGACGAACGGGCCGGTCGGGGCTGGCGCCTGGCCCACGGCGAGGTCAAGGTCCAGGAGCAGGTCGTCGGCTTCAAGAAGATTAAGTTCGGGACCCACGAGAACGTCGGAAGCGGGGAGCTGAGCCTGCCGGAGTACCAGATGCATACGGCGGCCTTCTGGTTGTCCTTCGATCGGCCCTACTACGAGGCGTGGTCGCCCGACGCCGCCGTCCGGACGTCGGTCCTCCACGGCCTGGCCTATTTGCTCCACCAGATGGCGCCCCTCATCCTGATGGCCGACGTCCGGGACCTGGCGACGACGGCCTCGGAACACGAGCCAAGCGCTGACGAGGTCCGGTCGGCTTTTGCGCCCCGAATTTACATCTACGAGGTTTACCCGGGCGGGGTCGGTCTGGCGCCGAATCTATTTCGGCGTGCTGAAGAGCTTTTCCGGCTGGCCCGGGACGTCGTCGAGCAATGCGCTTGTGCGGCCGGGTGCCCGTCCTGCATCGGCCCTCGGCCGGCCGTCGGGGCCGACGTCAAGCGGCTGGCCCTCCAAGTCCTGAAGGGGCTGGCGGGAGTGGATGAGGAAAAAGGGGAAATAG
>JAUQPV010000193.1 GCA_030550225.1 Acidobacteriota bacterium
GGTCCCCGATGATCCAAGTCATGCGCTCCGCCGTTGGTTCGGCCACGACCCGGCCCGCTGGGAAGAGTTCCACCGCCGGTACTTTGCCGAACTCGATGCCAAGCCCGAGGTCTGGCCTCCGATCCTGGAGGCGGCCTGACGGGACCCCGTTCAAAACAGGCCCGCCTCTAAGGGACCCCGCGGGACCCGCCTCGCAGGAAGAGAGGCCTGCGCCCACCCACGCTGGACAGTCAGGCATCGAAATGGAGATGCAGGAATCCGTTGCAGAGAGAGTCCCGACAGACCCGCACGCCCAGGCACTGGCCCGCGCGGAACTATTGGTGGCTTTGAGACGGACCCGGCCTTCTCCTCTTGGGGTCCCGGGCGGGCTATACCTTGTTTCGGGTCAGCCGAGAAAACGCCGGACCCAAGCGGCCTGGAGGATGAGGTCGCTGAGGCTTTCCAGGCTTCCGGATTGGAGTTTTTGGAGGATTTTCGAGGTGATCTCCCGATGGGCCGGGTCCGGGACAGGGTCCACCTGGAGGAATCGAAGCATTTTTCGGGTTTCCTCGACCTCATCGGGCGGTAAGAGGGCGAAGGCTTCCTCGTTCAGGTATCGCAAAGCGTCTCCCAGGTCGGCCTCCCAGCTGGGATAGACCTGGCGGATCAGGTCCCGGTCCGCGGGTCGGAGGTCCGCAAGGCCCAGGATCTCGGGCGGCAGGCCCAGGGAGTAGAGGGCGGCACAGAAGGGAATCGCCCGGGGCAGGGAGATACCGCCGATATTCCGGCTGTAGCCAAAGAGGCCGATGTGGAGCTTCCGGGTCCGTCGCCGGGGCACGAGAGGGGCGACGGTATTCACGATAGGCGCCAGGGCCTTGACCTGGCGTTGGTAACAGGTCGACGCCCGCTCGATGATGTCCAGGACTCGAGATTCGGACTCGACTGGCCAGGGCTCGCCTCGGGGCGTCCGTTTGATGGTCTCGATGGCCTGGACAATGACAGGGGCCGGATGGTCATACTTGAAGGCCGATTGAATCGTAAAGGTCTGGACGCTGGGATGCTCCTTGAGGTACCGCTCGACCGTATCCGGCCGGAAGTTCCCCCGGAACGGAGCGCCGCCGGCGCCCAGGATCGGATAGATGGGAATCCCCAGGGCCCGCTCCAGTCGGCCTAAACGGTGCAGGGCGACCTTGACGAGGAGGGCCGCCGCCAGCATGCCATAGTTCAGGGCGGGGTCCGACCGGGCCAAGAACACGCGCTGATATGGCAGGTCCTTATCCCGGAGATAATTGCCGACGATGGCATCGGCTTGAAGCAGGGATGTCTTGTCCTCGATGAGGGGAATGACGTGAATCGTCTTGGGCTGAAATTCCCCGATCCACTCCCGCAGGGGGAGGTCTCCGGGGATTAAGGCCGTTTCCTCCTTCCCCGTGACGAAGACCTGGTAGTACCGTAAGACTCGGTTGAGTTCCTCGGCCGACGTCGTCATCGGGAAGATGATCTCGAAGATGGGAGCCAGGTCTTCCCCGTAAAATAGGCGGGCCACGTCATAGGCCCGGGGAATGGCTTGCAAGACTTCCAGGAGGATCTTCCCTTGGGCCTTGTCGATGGCCGGATTCGGGACCCGAACGGTCAGGTAGACAGCCCGTCCTAAGGGGAAGAGTCGGAAGAAACTTTCATACGTCGTCAGGAGTTTTTCGACGACGAACTCGTCGACTTCCTTGCCCTCAAAGTCCCACATCTGTTCTTCACAACCCAGGTGGGAAAAGGCATAGTAGGCTTCCCGAATCTCATCCGCCCCTTCCATGATGGGACCCTGGGCGAAGAAGGGGGCGGTGACATTGTCCGGATGCTGGGTACTCATACAGCGGGGGACCCGCCGGTCCTTCTCATGCTCAGGCGTCATACAACATCCGATAGTCGGTCGTGATCCGATGGACGGCTATGGGCCGGAAGACTTCGTTGGCGAACCGTACGTGGATGGGATGGTCCCGATAGAGGTCGATAACCGATTCGTTCGCAAAGTCGACGATCAGGAGGTATCGGTAGGCCGGCTTCGGGGAGACGGCGACGCCGAAGGAGACGCCGACGACGCCCGGGACCTGGATGAGGACCTCGCGCGCCTCGGCGGCCATTCGAAGGCACGCCTCCTCGGCCGTGCCGTCCGCCACGTTAAACACGATCACGTGCTTGACCAAAGGCCGGGCCATGGGTTTGCCCCTTGACGGCACCGGGTGACCCTACCGACGATCTGGCCGTGGGATCGCCGCTGGCGGACCCCCGGCCCCAGGAGGGGGGAGGGAGGGGTTGGAGCGCCACGCCGGCCGAAGGTCCGCCGACGGTGAGAGCTTCAGCGGCGATCTCCCCGCGGTTTCCTACGTCCGGGGAACCCAAAATAGTGCTTCCTTAGCTTGTCTTTAGGAATCCAGCCCTCCCGCATTCCCGAACTGCCGGCCCGCCGCTCCCGACGCCCTGCGAGAGCGACGTCCTTCAAAACCATCCGTATAGTGATATAGATCCCGTCGAGAAACCACAGGCAAAGGAATGGGATGCCCCCCGCCAAAAGGGGGAATGGCGCCCCTGGTCATTCGGCCAGGGAAGGGCAGGGACCCGACGGGCGTGTTCGTACAGTTGTCAACGCCGGATGGGCTACCTATAATAGGTACAGTGTCATAAGCGCCAGCGCCACGCTTGTTATCCGAACCGCCTCGACTTCGCCCACCGGCTAATTTTGTCGACGGTGAGGGTCTCGCCATGCAGGAACCGGTATCCTGGATGATCGGCGGCGCCCAGGGGAGCGGTGTCGATACGGCGGCCAATCTATTCGCTCGAGCCTGTGCGTTTGCTGGTCTCCACGTCTTCGGAAAACGGGAGTACTACTCGAATATCATGGGAAAGCACAGCTATTTTCAGGTCCGCGTTCATCCCGAACGGCCCGTCCTGGCTTCCTGTGCCGCCGTGCACCTCCTGGCGACCTTCGACGTGGAAACCCCGATGAAGCACTTCCGTTCGGTCCTCCCGGACGGCGGTATCATCTTTGACCCCAAGCTCCTCTCGTCGACCATAGACAGCCCCCCCAACATGGAACGCCGTTACAAACAGGACCTTAAGGCCTACCTGACTTCCAAGGGGCGGGGCCTGACCTTAGAGGACGTCTTGAACGATGCGGCCGACCGGGGCGTGCGACTGTTTCCCGTCCCGTATGACGACCTCTTTAGGCGCCTGGGCCAAAAGATCGGGGAAACCGAGTACGCCAAGCTCTCCCGGACGCTGAACACGATGGCCGTCGCCATATCCCTCGCCCTCTTTCAATTCGATATCGAGTACTTGGACCGGGCCATCGAGGACCAGTTCAAGGGACGGGCCCGGATCGTCGAGACGAACCGGGTCGCCGCCCGGGTCGCCTACGAGTATATCCAAGAGACCTTCCCGGAACCCTTTGCCTTCCGACTGACGCCCGTGCCCGTCCGCCAGCCCCGGATTTATCTACAGGGCACGCAGGCGGTCGCCTTAGGCAAGCTCCTGGCCGGTTGCACCTTCCAGACGTACTATCCCATCTCGCCGGCCACGGACGAGAGCGTGTACCTGGAGGCCCACGACAACGTCCCCGTAGTCCTCAACGGGAAGGGGACCGCCCACGCTGAAAAGGCCCCCGTCGTCGTCGTCCAGACAGAGGACGAAATCGCCGCTATCACGATGGCCGTCGGGGCGGCCATCGCCGGGGCCCGGGCCAGCACGGCCACCTCGGGGCCGGGGTTCTGCCTGATGATGGAGGGCCTCGGCTGGGCCGGTATCAGCGAGGTGCCCGTCGTCGTCACGGTCTACCAGCGGGGCGGCCCCAGTACGGGCCTGCCGACCCGCACGGAACAGGGCGACCTCTGGTTCGCTATCCACCACGGCCACAGCGAGTTCCCCCGGATCGTGATCGCCTCCGGCGACCACCGGGAGATGTTCTACGACGCCGTGCGGGCCTTCAATTACGCGGAACGCTACCAGGTCCCCGTCATCCACCTGACGGACAAGTACCTGGCCAACAGCACCAGCACGTACCCCCTCTTCGAGCTGGACGACGTGCGGATCGACCGGGGCCTCCTCCTGGACGATGAGACGCTGGCGGCCCGGTATGCCCACCGGGTGTTCCGGCGCTACGAGTTCACCGAGTCCGGCCTCTCCCCCCGGAGCCGCCCCGGCCAGAAGTATGGCATCTTCTGGATGACCGGCGACGAACACGACGAGCTGGGACATATCACGGAAGACGTCGTCCTCCGGGACCGCATGATGGAAAAGCGCATGTCCCGTCTGGAGCTGATCGTGCAGGAGACGCCGGAAGCCGAAAAGTGGACTTTCTGGGGTGAGCCCGACACGGATACCCTGATCGTGAGCTGGGGTTCGACGAAGGGGGCCATCCTGGAGGCGATGGAGGGACTCACCCGCCGGACAAGTCGGAAGCTGGGCTTCCTTCAGCTCCGTATGCTGTGGCCCCTGGACGGCGAGCGCCTGGCCGAGATCCTGCGAAGGTATGCCCGTTTGATCGCTATCGAGAACAACTACTCGGCCCAGATGGCGGGCCTCATCCGGCGGGAGACAGGTATCACCATCCCGCACAAGATCGTTAAGTACAACGGCCGCCCCATGGTCGTCGAGGAAGTCCTGGAGGCCATTCAGCAGGTCCTCCAGAAAAACGCTCCATCCTCTCGGACGGTGTTGCGCCATGGCATTTAAAGTCGCTGAATACAAGACTGACGTACACATCGACTGGTGCCCCGGATGTGGGGACTTCGGGATCACGTCGGCCATCCAGCAGGCCTTGGCCGAGCTGGAGATCGAGCCTCATAACGTGGCCCTCTTTTCAGGGATCGGCTGTTCGGGGAAGTTCCCCCATTACGTGAACGCTTACGGGATTCACACGCTCCACGGCCGGCCCCTGCCCTTCGCCATCGGCTGTAAGCTGGCGAATCCCCATCTGACGGTCATCGCCATCAGCGGGGACGGGGACGGCCTCGGCATCGGCGTCGGCCATTTCGTCAACGCCGGCCGTCGGAACGTGGACATTACATATATCGTCGCCAACAACGGCGTCTACGGCCTGACGAAGGGCCAGGCGTCGCCGACCCTCCGACTGGGGATGAAGACGAAGGCTCTCCCGAAGCCGAACATCAACGAGGGCATCAACCCCCTGCTCCTGGCCTTTGCCAGTGGCTACACGTTTATCGCCCGCACGTACAGCTACGACGTCCGGCACCAGGTCGAGACCTTCAAGAAGGGCATCCTCCACCGGGGCCTGGCCTACATCGACATCCTGCAGGGATGCCCCACGTACAACGACCTGTGGACGAAGGACTGGTACATGGGTCGGGACCACATCGACCCCGAGACGGGCAAGCCCCAGCCCCGACTCTACCGCCTGGAGGACACGGGCTACGACCCCGTGATCCCGCCGGAGGGCCTCCCGAAGGAGGAATACGAGGCCCGCGTCGCCCGATTCGTCCAGAAAGCCCTCGAGTGGGG
>JAUQPV010000194.1 GCA_030550225.1 Acidobacteriota bacterium
GCTCTCGCCAGAGGCTGGCCGAGAGGGTCCCGGGCCGGGGCGAGTAAGGAAACACGTGGACGTATGCGATAGGACTCTCTTCGATGTAACGGTACGTGGCTTCAAAATCGGCGTCCGACTCCGTCGGGAAGCCGACGATGACGTCGGTGCCGATGCAGACGTGGTCGCCCCGGTCGGCGATGAACCGCACGATGCGGTCGTAATCCCGCAAGCGATAGGGTCGCCGCATGTCCTGGAGAACCTGGTCCGAAGCGCTCTGAAGCGGTAGGTGGAAGTGAGGGGCAAAACGGGGGGAGGCACATACGAACTCGAACAACCGTTCGTCCAGGTCGTAGGCACCCAGGGAGCTCAGGCGGAACTGGACGTCGGCGGCCACGCTGTCGAGGCGCTCACAGAGCCGCAGGAGGCCATCCGTCAGGCCCAGGTCCCGTCCGTAGCTGGCCAGGTTGACGCCCGTCAGGATGATTTCCCGGACGCCTTGCTCGGCGAGGGCCTCGACCCGACGGAGGACTTCGTCGGGCGGGAGGCTCCGGCCGGGACCCCGGACGTGGGGAATGATGCAGAAGGAACAGAAGACGTCACAACCGTCGTGGACCTTCAGGTAGGCTCGGGTCCGGTCCTCCCGGAGTGCAGGCGGGCCAAAGGCTTCAGCCCACTCGGGAAGGTCGGGTGGGGGGGTATCGTCCTCAAACAGAAACTGTCGGATGTGCCAGGTCCGGTGGCGCACGCCGTGGCCCAGCACGAGGTCGGCCCCCGCTTCGTGGAGTTCAGCCGGGGCTCGCTGGGCGTAACACCCTGTGACGATGACCCGGGCGTGGCCGTCCCGCTTGAAGCGCCGGATGAGTTTGCGAGCCTCCCGGTCGCTCTGATGAGTCACCGTGCAAGTCTGCAAGACGACGACGTCGGCCTCGTCGGGTCGAGAGACAGGCCGAAGACCGAGCTGATGCTGGAGATAGGCACCCAGGGCCTGGGCCTCGTACTGGCTGACCTTACAGCCCATCGCCACGACGTGAAATGTCTGGGGACGTGGATGCATCGACGGTCCTAAAGGGTGAGATGCAAGATGCAGGATACAAGATATGGGCCGGAGGGTGACGGATGCAAGGGACCAGGTAGACCCCAAGGCTATAGACCCGGTTCAGCCGGCGAGACCTCCTGTCTCCAGGCTTTTAGACGAGGGTCACCCGCTACCCCGGGCGGGTCTGGAGTCTGTGGTCCCCGAGACCCGCATCCCGCATCCCGTATCCCGCATCCTGCATCCTGCATCTTGCATCCCACACCCCGCACCCTGCATCCTGTATCCGCGAGGGGGCCATGGACTGGGTCATCGGCGTGGACATCGGGGGGACGAAGATCGAGGCGGCCCTGGTCGACGAACAGGGCGCTGTGCAGGGCCTTCACCGACAGGCGACCCAAGCCGACTTGGGGCCCTCGGTCGTCCTCGATCGTCTGCGGGCCTCTATTCAGACCGTCTTGGACCGGGCACCGGGACCCGTCCGGGCCGTCGGGATTGGCTTTGCCGGCCAGGTCGACGCGTCGACCGGCGTCGTTTACTATGCGCCGAACCTGCCGGGCTGGCGAGACGTCCCCCTGAAGGCGGAGCTGGAAGGCGCCTTGGGTCTGCCCGTGTTTGTCCTCAACGATGTCCATGCGGCCGCCTGGGCCGAGCGGGCCTACGGGGCCGGGCAGGACTGGGACGACCTGGTCTGTGTATTCGTTGGTACCGGCGTCGGGGGCGGGGTCATCCTGGGCGGGCGCCTGCAGACGGGCGCTGGCGGCTCCCTGGGCGAGGTCGGCCACATGCCCATCGTGGCCGACGGGCGGGCCTGCCGGTGCGGCGGTCGGGGATGCTTAGAGGCTTACGTCGGCGGCTGGGCCATCGCCGAACAGGTCCAACAGGACATTCGAGACCATCCGGCCGCGTGGGGCGACGTCGGCCCCCTGGAGACTTTCACGGCGGAAACGCTGGCCGACCTCTGCCACCGGGGCCATCCCCGGGCCCGGGAATGGTCAGCCCGGCTTAGCCGTTATCTGGGCATCGGGATGGTCGGGGTCGTCAACGTCCTAAATCCCCGGGGGTTAATCCTGGGCGGCGGGGTCCTGCAGGGCTTCCCGGAGTGGCTGACGGTCGTGGCGGCGACGATTCGAGAACTGGCCCTGCCCTCGGCGGCCCGAATCGTAGAGGTCCGTCAGGCTGGCCTGGGTCGTCACGGCGGCCTCATCGGAGCGGCCGCTTGGGCCCGCTTGCAGACCCGTTCTGGACTTTCGAGGCCAACGTAGCTATCATAGGGCCGGCGGTGTCTCCGAAGGCGCTCCGCCGTGGAGGCTTGACCTGATGGTCCACGAGTGGGGACCTGAAGACCTCGAAGGCGTAGAACCGGAAGTCCCGGCCGAGGCCGTCCATCGCCAATACGTCCAGACCCAACGTCCGACGCCGGCCCTCTTGCAGATTACCTTTCAGCGCCCCCCGCTTCATTCCATGGATCCGGACTTCCTGCGGGAACTCCAGGGGGCCTTGGCCGAGGTGGCCTTCGACAGCCGTCTGAAGGTCGTCACACTGACAGCCAGTGGGGATTACTTCTGTGGCGGTCTGGACCCGGCGGCCATGCGGGACGAGGACCTGTTTGTGACGGTCGACCTCTTCCATCGCGTGGTCCGACAGGTCCTGACCCTCCCGGCCGTGGTCGTCGGCCTTCTGAATGGCCACGCCTTTGGGGCCGGTTGTGTCTTAGCGGCCGTCTGCGACTTTACCTTTGCCCCGGAGGGCGTTCGCTTTGGCCATCCGGAGGTCCGGTACGGTCATTTCACGCCCCTGGCGATGCTCTTGTATCCCCGTCTGATGCCGAAGAACCGGGCCTTGTACTTGGCCCTCAGCGGAGAGGTCGTCGACGCCAAGACGGCATCCGCCTGGGGCCTCGTCTCCTGGGCGCTTCCCGCCGACCAGTGGCGGACCCAGGCCGAGCGTTTCGTCCAACGCCTGACGGGGATGAGTACGTCCCTCTTGCACCACGGGCGCCGGGCGTTTTGGACGTCCGTCCTCCCGAATTGGGACGAGGCCGTGAAGGCCCTTGAGGAAATCTACCTGGTCCAACATGCGACCACGTCGGATGCCCGGGAGGGCATCCAGGCATGGCTGGAACGTCGGACCCCGACGTGGACAGAATGAAGGTTGGACACTGGGTTTGAGTCCAAGGGTCTCAGACCCCAGAACGGTAAAGCGGCGCCATTTTGAAGACGCCCGCATACGGGCTGCGCCTTATTACCAAGAGGTCTGAGATGGGTTTTCGAGGTGTCGACTTTCTCGGACTCGATGAGGAGCTTTCTTCTGAAGAGCGGATGGTCCGGGATGAGGTTCGCCGCTGGGTGGACGACCAAGTCCTACCCATCATCGCTCACCACTTCGAGGCCGGCACGTTCCCACTCCATCTTGTCCCCCAGATGGCCGAGCTGAACCTCCTGGGGGCGAACCTCGACCCAAAGTACGGCTGTGCGGGCCTCAACAACGTCGCCTACGGCCTCATCATGCAGGAGCTGGAACGGGGGGACAGCGGCCTGCGGAGCTTTGTGTCCGTCCAGTCGTCTCTCGTCATGTGGCCGATTCAGGAGTACGGCTCAGAAAAGCAAAAGCAGTATTGGCTCCCTAAGATGGCTCGGGGCGAGGCCATTGGCTGTTTCGGCTTGACGGAGCCGGACTACGGGTCGAACCCGGCCGGTCTCATCACGCGAGCCCGTAAGGACGGCTCTTCGTGGGTCCTGAACGGGACCAAGATGTGGATCACCAACGGGACGATCGCCGACGTGGCCCTCGTCTGGGCGAAGGACGACGAGGGCGTCATCCGGGGCTTCCTGGTCGAGAGGGGGACGCCCGGCTTCCGGCAGAACAAGGTTACCGATAAGTTCTCCCTCCGGGCCTCGGACACGGGCGAGCTCGTCTTGGAGGATGTCCGCATCCCTGAGAAGAATCGTCTCCCCGAGGCAAACGGCCTGAAGGCGGCCCTGCGGTGTCTGACCCAGGCCCGGTACGGTATCGCCTGGGGCGCCATCGGGGCGGCCATGGCCTGCTACGAAGTGGCGCTCGAATATGCCAAGAATCGTGTCCAGTTCGACCGCCCCATCGCCGGCTATCAGCTCGTCCAGCAGAAGCTCGTCTACATGCTGACGGAGATCACCAAGATGCAACTCCTCTGTCTGCGCCTGGGCCGCCTGAAGGACCGAGGGAAGGTGAATCACGTTCAAGTCTCGATGGGGAAGATGAACAACGTCTACCACGCCCTCCAGATCGCCCGCCTGGCCCGGGACATCCTGGGGGCCAACGGCATCATGTACGAGTATCAGGTCGCCCGCCATCTGTGTAACCTGGAGTCGGTGTATACCTACGAGGGGACCCACGACATCCACACCCTGATCATCGGGGAGCACATCACGGGCCTGTCGGCCTTTACATGAGCTGGGAATTCGGAGGCAGACGATGGATTGGGGAATCCGGAACCGCCTGAGTCGCATCTTCCAGCCCCAAGACGGTCGCACGTTGATGCTGGCCGTCGACCACGGGTACTTTCTGGGCCCGACGACCCGCCTGGAAGATCCCCGGGCGACCATCACGCCCTTACTACCATATGCTGACGCTATCATGCTGACCCGGGGGATCCTACAGACCTGTGTCGACCCGACGGTGACGGTCCCTGTCGTCCTGCGGGTCTCGGGTGGGGCGACCATTGTCGGCCGAGACCTGGCGAATGAGACGATCACGACGTCCGTCCGGGACGCCGTCCGCCTGAACGTCAGCGCCGTCGCCCTCTCCATTTTCGTCGGTTCCGACTACGAGCATCAGACCCTGGCGAACTTGGCCCGCCTCATCGACGAGGCGACGCCTTACGGGATTCCCGTCCTGGCGGTCACGGCCGTCGGCAAGGAGCTCGAAAAACGAGACGCCCGGTATCTGGCCCTGGCGTGTCGGGTCGCCGCTGAACTGGGGGCCCACTTCGTGAAGACGTACTACTGCGAAGACTTCGAGAAGGTCGTCGGCGGATGTCCCGTCCCTATCGTCATCGCCGGCGGGCCGAAACTCGATTCGGACATGGACGTCCTGCGGCTCGCCTACGAGGCCATCCAGGGCGGCGCCGCCGGCGTAGACATGGGGCGTAATATCTGGCAACATGACCATCCGGTCGCCATGATCCGGGCCATCCGGGCCATCGTCCATGAAGGGGCCACGCCTCAGCAAGCCTATGAACTCCTTCGGGACCTGATTCACGCCCAAGCCCCGGTCGGTCGGGTGTGATTAACGGACCCCAGACCGTAGGCTATCCTCTGAGGAAGACGATTTTTCGTCACTTCATTACTTCGTCACTTTGTCTTTGAACTCATCTCAAAACTCTCCAGGTGATGAGGAAGCAAGCCAAGTACACGAAACCCCGGAAGGTCGCCAGGAGGCGCTCATGACGCAGGGCCAAACGCCGGAAGCCGCCCTTCAGCCAGGCA
>JAUQPV010000195.1 GCA_030550225.1 Acidobacteriota bacterium
AATCGGTTAGACACCTGGAACCCGTCTCAAAAGTCCCTGACCCCAGGGAGAAAGAAGCTCTGGATCGAGGCCCTCACCCTGCCCTCTCCCCCAGGGGGAGGGTTTTGAGACGAGTTCATAGGTAATCTCGCATTCCGCATCTCGTATCTTGCATCTTGTATCCCGCATCCTGCATCATAGCACCATGACCTGTACGGAGGGAGTGACGATGCGGAGCTATCGCTTTCTGCAAGGATTCACGCTGGGAATCATGGTCTGGGCTCTTGGGGCTCTGCCGGTCGACGCCCAGGCACTGCCCGACGGGGCCAAGGCGGTGGCCATCGTGCGAGGCTTCACGAATCCCGACATCCAGGGCACTTTTACCCTTACCCAAGCGGACGACAAGTCGGTGCGCATCACGGGCGAGGTCCGGGGCCTGCCCCCGAAGACCACCCTGGCGATTCACGTTCATGAGTGGGGCGACTGCCGGAATCCAGATGCCCCAGGCGCCCACTTCGACCCCCACAAGAGCGGCAAGCACGGACACCCGAATGACCCCGTCGGTTCTCATCATGCCGGCGACCTGCCGAATTTGGAGACCGACGACCAGGGCGTGGCCCGTATCGACTTCACGACCCAAGCCTTCACGCTCGATATGTCGCCGACGTCTGTCATCGGGCGTGCCATCATCATTCATGAAAAAGCCGACGACTATAAGTCGCAACCGGCCGGGGCGGCCGGTGGCCGGATCGCCTGCGGGGTCATCGGTTGGGCCAAGTAGGGCGCAAGATCCGTCCTACGCCGATAAGCTCGGTCCGGGCCCTCCTACAGGGCCAAGAAGCGGTTTAAGTCCAACACGCCGATGATTCGGTCGCCGTGTTGCACGATACCCTGCAGGAATTCCGACTTCTCGGGCGGTAAGTGGAACGGCGGCGGTAGGATGGCCTCCGGCGAAACACGGTATACGTAAGATTGGCGCTCAATGGAGAGTCCGACCCGGTCGTCCCCATCTTGTAAGACCAGGACCCACAGGCGCGTCGTATCCGGCGCCGGGAGACCCAACCGGCGGTGTGTGTCGTAGACCACGACCATGCGCCCTCGGAGGCTCATGACCCCCCGGACTTCCGGCGGAGCCCCCGGGACTCGGGTGAATACCTCGACGGATTCCATCGGGGTAGCGGCCTTCTCCTCGACAGACTGGACCCACCGGACGGACCAGATGTATCGGACCTGAGCGAGAGGGACGGCATACCACTCCCCGGCCAGCGAGAACACCAAAAGGGCCTCCGTCGGCTTGACCGTCTCCGCCGTCGGCCGCGCCGGGCCATGAATCAGAGCCGGGGCGCCCTTCAGCAGGCGGGCCAGGATTTGGACCGGCGCGGCGGGTCGACTCTCGGGCGGCACCAGCCGGCTTTCCTGAGCCTCAGGCCGACTGGCGGCAGACTCAGGAACCGGCGGCGCTGGGACCGGGACCTCGGCCAGCGCCGTCGGCGGGGCCGTGGGCGGCGTCTCCGACAGCGTCTGCGGCTTCGGGGCCTCCGCAGGCGGCGGACCCTCCACGACCTCCGGCGGGGCCTGCGCCCTATCCGGAGATTCCGGCCGGGACGTCGCCTTCTGTGCTCGCGCCTTGCGCCGGACCCGAGCGATGTCGACCATTGCACCCGACCTCGAGAAAGAACATGATAAATCTGGGATGCAGGATACAAGATGCGGGATGTGGGATGCAAGATGCGGGGTACGACATACGGGACGTGGGATTTTACGAAGGGACAAGCGCTTGGGGCTTTGGCGACGGCTTTTCCCGACCCCTACCCCAATCTGCCCATCTGCCGACTGCCGACCTGCCCATTCAAATCTTGGCGAATGGCGAACGGTGCCCTATGGGCCGGCCTGCCGACTGCCTCATCTGCCTAAAGGTTTTCCGTGATGACGTGGATTGGGCTCCTCATCGGTATCACCCTTGGCGTACTCCTGTACCGCTATTACGCCCGCTGGATCTTGCGGGACCTCCTCCGCAAAGTCCGTCCCGTCCCTCAACGCTTGGGCCCCCTGTTCCCGACCCTCCATTCTCTTTACCACGCGATGCGGGACCAGGTCGCTTCCCTTCAGGGTCAGGCCCGGCAGCTGGCCGACTCTCTGGAAGCGATGCAGGCGATCTTCCGTCACCTCGGGACGCCCTTCCTGATCGTCGATGCGGAGGGCCGCCTGACATTTTGGAACCCGGCCGCTCAACAACTCCTGAGCCTCCCCGCGCCCTCGGATACGACCGGTCCCGTGTATTACTGGATGGCTGACTTTGACGCCTTCATGCAGGAACGCCTCCAGCGCCTCCTGAAGAACCCCGAGAACGCCCAGTGGCTGTGGGACCGCTCGGAGGACCGGAACACTTACGAGGTCACAGCCTGGGTCCTCCAGACGAATCCCCTGCAGGTCGCCCTCCTCATCGTGAACCGCTCGGTCGAGGTCCGCCTCTCCCAGTATAAGGCCGAGGTCATCGCCCAACTGACCCACGACTTGCGGACACCCGTGACGGCCCTTACGCAGGCCATCGAGCTCCTCCGCCAACATCCGAGCCCGCCTGAGTGGGCCGAGGTCGTCGACATCATCGAACGGCAGGTCCGGCGGCTTCAGCAGTTTGTCGAACGCGTCGAGGCCCTCTACCAGACCGAGCGGCCCGAGCCGGTCGAGCCCCCCCAGGTCGTGTCTCTCTCAGAGGTCCTCCACCGCGTCGTCCGAGACCTCGAGGCGTCCTATCGGTCCAAGGGCGTCACGATCCGGGCCGATATCGCCCCGGATGTCTGCGTCCGGGGATGGCCTCAGTGGCTCGAGACCCTCTGTGTCAACCTCCTGGACAACGCCCTGAAGTTTTCCATGCACGGCCAGCAGGTGTGGGTCCGCCTCGTCCGCCAGGACGGACAGGCCGTCCTGACCGTCCGGGACGAGGGCCCCGGTATCCCGCCGGACGAACAGGCCCGCATCTTCGACCGATTTTTTCGGGGCCGCTGGGCCGTCCAGACGGGCATGCCCGGCTCGGGCCTGGGCCTCAGTATCGTCAAACACATCGTCCTCCGCCACGGCGGCCAGGTCCAAGTCCGTTCGACCTTGGGGGCCGGGACCGAATTCATCGTGACTTTGCCGCTGTCTGAGGGCGATAAGGCAGTGAGGCAATAGGCAGGCCTTACGCGTATAGATTGCGGGATTGCGAATTGCGGATTGGGAATTGAGGAGTCCGATAACAGAGGGTGTCCTTGTTGAGCGTCCCCAGTTATGTACCCCAGAGACGCCGCCAGATCCGCTCGGTTCGGGGAGACCGAATGGATTCGGCTCTTCCGGCCCTTCGAAAAATCGGTGCTCGGTGCTGGGTGTTGGGTGTTAGGTGTTGGGTTCTTGAAAAAAGGGACCCAACACCCAGCACCCAACACCAAACACCCATTCTGTCTGAAAAACCGTGCTTCCGGACGATGGAAAAGGCTGATGGGACGCTCTCCTTACGGGTCAAGCCGTTTGGACTACGACGTGGACCGGCTCCGGCGGCATGTCCGGTCTCATGACTGCGCGGCGGCCCTTCATTATGCGTCGACCGTCGACTCGACGAACCAGTGGGCGAAACGGATTTTCGCCGAGACCCCGCACGGGTCCGTCCTTTTGGCCGACACCCAGACGGCCGGCCGGGGCCGCTTCGGTCGAACCTGGTACTCCCCGCCAGGCGTCAGTATCTACATGAGTTGGATCGTCAAAGCGACCGACCTCCCGGCCGCCGGCGTGTTCTGGCATTTCGCCGCCGCCTGGGCCGTGGCCTGTGTCCTGGAGAAGGACTTGCCCGACATCGAGGCCAAATGGCCGAACGACTTATGGGTCCAGGGCCGGAAGTTGGCCGGATTCCTGACCGAACTGCTGTATACTGGGTCCCGACCTCAGGGGATCGTCGTGGGCATCGGTCTGAACGTACACACGGCTGAGTGGCCCCTCTCGATGGACGTCCGCCCCATCAGTCTCGAGGAGGCCACGGGCCGTCGGTGGGACCGGACGGATTTGGTCATCGCCGTCGTGGACGCCCTGGCTCAGGCCCAACGCCTCTGGCAAGCAGGCTATGCGACGGCCCTACTCCATGAGTGGTTCCGGAAAGCCCGATGGCAACCCGGTCAGACGGCCTACCTACGTGTGCAGGGCCGCCTCCGTCCGGGTCGGATCGCCGCCGTCGAGGCCGACGGAAGCCTCCGGGTTCAACTACCCGAAACGGCTGACGTCGTGCGCTTCTCCATCGAGGAGGCCTTAGGATGGAAGCCGGCGTCGGGTCTTGGGTGGTAGCAGAGCGGTGGAACCCGTGAAAACGGCGTCGGGACTGGCCTTTTCCATCGCATCGGGAAACACGATTGTTCAAGCGAAGGGACGAGTCTCGAGGGACGCGACCGGAGGGCATTCATCTCGTCACGCGTCCCTCTGGTATCCTGAAGCGGTCTCATAAATTCCACAGCCCCTCTCCCCGTGGGAGAGGGGTCAGGGGAGAGAGCCCTCCCCCGGCCCTCTCCCACGGGGAAAGGGGTTTCTGAAATAGGTTCCTATCACTCCCCGGGGGCATACGATGAAAAGAGCAGTGCTTCGAACTTTGCGACGCGTCGCCGGCGCCATCCTCCTCTTGGCCGGCATCGCCGGCCTGTTCCTGCCGGTCCTCCAGGGGGTCCTCCTGATCGCCTTGGGCCTCTACCTCTTGGGGATTCAACCCCCCCGGTGGGTTCGCGAACGCCTCCATAAAATCCGCCGCTCTCCGGCCTCTCCGACGACCCCGCCGTCACCGACCTCCGGGGACGAGGCGTGACAGAGCCGTTCGGTCCGGACGCAGGGCGGATGACCCACGAGCCGCTTTGTCCCGTCCGTCCCGCTTGGGAACGCGTCTTGTCCGATCCCGCCCTTGCAAACCCCAGATGTTGTAGTAGGGTTGCATCATATCCATAAAAGTTGTATAATAGGATGAAATCCCTTGTGGAGGTGTCCGATGCCTGCAGCCCGCAAGACCACGGCGAAACGCACGACCGCGAAGAAGAAGACGACCGCCAAGAAGACGACCAAGAAGGGCAAGAAGTAAGGCCTCGGTCGACAGACCGTCGGCCTTACGGGCCCATATGGAGGAAATGGCAGGTGGCGCCATCGACGACCGTACGGGAGGGAAGTTCCTACGATGTAGGTCTCTGTGTGTCGTGGGGTCCCCCTCGAGAGCGCATCATTCGCTCGTGTCTCCTCTCTCCGACACGGCGATCTCCCCTATCCGAAGAGACCGGTTCTCGCGTCCACCTGCCTCTTCTCTATTCTTAGCCCTGTGACTGTGTTATCAGAGCCGTTCGGTTCGTGAAAGCCCGCATGGATTCGGCTTTTCCGACCCTTCGGGGCGGACGATTTTCCAAGCATCGTGACGTCGTAATGTCGTGACGACGGGACGGAGTTGAGAAAGAAGCCGTCGCCGGGGCGAACCGT
>JAUQPV010000196.1 GCA_030550225.1 Acidobacteriota bacterium
CATCGACATCGACCTCCTGCCGGAACATATCGTCCAAGCCGCCCGGGGTGTCCGGGTCGCCCCCGTCGAGCGGGTCGAACGGCGGCTGAGCTTCCGGGAACGGGTCGATAACTACAAGCGGGCCCTCATCTTGCAGGCCCTCCGGGAGGCCGGCGGCGTCCAACGGAAGGCCGCCGCCCTGCTTCGGATTAAGCCGACGACCCTCCACGAGATGATGAAACGCTATAAGATCCGCTTCCCTGAATCCGGCCAGGATAAGACTCTGTGAAGAAATGGCGAATTGGGAATTGCGAGTTGCGAATTGGCAATAGTAGCATTTCCAGGTCGCCGGCGTGGGCGTCTTGCGCCCTGTCCCCCGGCCCCCCGAATCTCCGTCCTCCCACCCCAACGCTCGTTGTGTCCATCCGCAATCTTTTCCTCACCTGCGTCTTGGGTCTCCTGGTCGTGGCCTGCGCGGCCGCCGACCGGTCGCCCGGCACCCGGGGGACCTGCCGGGTCGAAAAAGTCCTCGACGGGGACACGATCGTCTGCGCCGGCGGCCACACAATCCGATACGCTGGGATCGACACGCCGGAGATCTTCCAGGCCTTTGCCGACCGGGCCCGCCAGACGAACCGGGCCTGGGTCCTCGGCCGGACGGTCGAATACGACGAAGTTGGACGGGACCACTACGGCCGGAGTATCGCCTTCGTCTATCGGAAGGACTGGGGATCCCCGTCGGTCAACGAGCGTCTGCTGGCCGAGGGCCTGGCCTGGGTCTACTACCACGAAGACGTCCGTCGGGACTGGGACCGCCTCTTGGAGACCCAACGACGGGCCATGCGGACCGGTCGGGGCCTATGGGGCATGCTCTCTCGAGAGCCGGCGACGTTCATCGGCAATGCCCGGACGCGTCGGTTTCACACGGCCCAGTGCGTGATGGCCGACCGGATTCGCCCCCGACACCGACGGACGTTCGCCTCCTTGTGGGAGGCCTTCTGGGAGGGCTACGCCCCGGCCCGGGAATGCGCCGCTTACGTCCGCCTGGCCCCCCTCCGGCCATAGTCTCGGGGGTCCGGGAGTGTGGCAAAAGGTAGAAGCCGTCCCATAAATCCGATGGAACCAGGACCTTGCCCTCGATTTCTTTCTCCCTGCGGGCATGGGCCGGTCGCCCCTACGCGGGGATCAAATTACAGGGGAAACCGATCCAGTCCTGTGCCGACGCGCGACCCGGTCGGCGAAGGCGACCCTTGCCCGAAGGCCTCGGGAGGGCGGCTTCAGTCGATGCCCGGAACAGAATGCCGGCTCAGGGTCTCTGCGACGAATCGGGCCAGGTCCCGGAAGAGGGGCTCGGCCCGGGCTTCTTGTTCCTCTGGCGGCAGACGCAAGAGGGCCTCGACGCGTTCCGCCATTTCCTCCAGGGCCTGGGGGTCGGCCTTCGGCGACAGCAGTTCCAGTAGCGCCTGATGGGATCCTTTGCGGGCTATGACCTCCAGCCCATCCAGGATCTGCCGGTGGGGTGTGCCTTCCCAGATCGGCAGGATCATGGCCTCCCGTAGCCAGCGCTCCACCGGATATTCCCCGAGCACCCCCATCCCTCCGTGCACTTCCATCGCCCATTTGGCGGTCTGCACGGCCTGCTCGGCGGTCCAGTACTTCGCCAGGTGGGTCAACAGGCGGAAAAGGTGATAGCGGGGGGAGTAAGGCGGCCGTTCCATTCGGATGGTCTCCAGCATTTGGACGGTCATCCAGGCGAGGGCGAAGGCGGCCTGCAATCCCTGCCAGCGTTCCTCAAACTGGCGACGCAACAGGGGATGCTGAAGGATGGGGCGGCCGAAGGCGACACGGCGTTCGGCGAAGGCGAGGGCCTCGGCCATGGCGCGTTGCATCAGCGCTACGCTGGCGATGCTGTTGGCCACTCGGGAGACATTGAGGACCTCCAGGATAAGGTAGATCCCTTCCTCCACGGAACCCAGGAGGTAGGCCTCGGTGTCGCGCAGTTCCGCCTCCCCAGTCGGTACCGCGCGGGTGCCGATTTTGTCCTTCAGGCGCCGGATCGTGTAATTCAGGCTTCCGTCTTCTCGATATCGAGGCACCAGGAAGAGGGCAAGCCCCCGGACTGTGCGTGGGGCACCTTCCGGACGGGCGGCGACCAGGGCCAGGTCCGCCCCGACGTTGCTGGCGAAGTATTTCTCCCCGGTGAGCCGCCACCGCGGCCCTTCCGGACGGGCGATGGTTTCCACCGTGGCCCCCAGGTCCGACCCGCCTCCTACCTCCGTCATCCAGGTCGCTCCCTGCCAGACCTCGTCGTCTCGCCGGAGGAGCGGCGGGAGGAAGCGGGCTTGAAGACCCGGGTCCCCGTATTTGTGCAGGGCCAGGGCGGTGGCCAGAGAGACGGTATAGGGACAATAGAGGCCGGCGTCGTAGAAAGCTGTGAGGTAACCGATGAGGAATGCCGCCGGAAGTCCGGCGCCTTCTAAGGCGTGCCAGACGGCGCCCGCCCGATAGCCTTGAAGGAGCATGCGGCGGTAGTCCGGAGGATACAGGATCTCGTCCACCCGGCGCCCGAAGCGATCAAAAGCCCGGAGCCACGGTGTTCCCATGCGGTCGATCATGGCGGAAATAGCTTTTCCCTCGGTTTCCCACCAGTTCTCCAGTTTCTCCAGCTCCCATTCCGAGGGAAGAGAGATCCCCGCTGACTGAAGGAAGCGAGTGGGCGTACGCAGTGCTTCCAGGTCCATACGGCACCTCCGTGACTGTTCCATTTTAGCAGTATGGACCTTTCCAACCAGGTTTAGGGTCTGTAGTCTATAGTCTTCTTGGTCCAAGAGGTCTTCTCGGTAGGGAACGGGATGCTACGACGGGTGGCGGCCGTCCTTACGCGGTGGAGTCTCCGGTGGGTCCCGGACGCCTGGATCATCGCCGTCATCCTGACGGTCGGGACCTTCGGGTTGGGCCTGGCGTTTACGTCCCGGGACCTGTACGGGTTGATTCGGGACTGGGGCGACGGCTTCTGGGCCCTCCACAGCTTTGCGATGCAGATGTGCCTCATCGTGATCACGGGTTCGATCCTGGCCGACGCCCGACCCGTACGGGCCTTCTTGAATGGCCTAGCCGGTCTGCCCCGGACGCCCCGGCAGACGGTCGCCCTGATGGCCCTCGTTTCGATGCTCCTGGCGTGGTTCCACTGGGGCCTGTCGCTGATCGGGAGCGCCGTCCTGGCGCGGGCGATGGCCCGCCGTCAGCGGGGCGTGGACTACGGGCTCCTCGTTTGCACGGCCTACCTCGGCCTGGGCGGCGTGTGGCATGCGGGTCTCTCAGCTTCGGCGCCCCTGCTGGTAGCGACACCCCAGCACTTCATGGAAACGGAGATGGGCCGAGTGCCGGTCACGGAGACGATCTTCCGGCCCTTCAACCTGGGCCTGGCCTGCCTGGTCGTGGTCGTCTGGACGGCCCTGGCGGCCCTCCTGCATCCCCGACCCGAGGACACCGTCGAGGCGGACCCGTCGCTGTTCCAAGAAGCGCCCGAGGGGGCTCCGCCTCGACGGCCGACGACGCCGGCCGAATGGCTGGCGCATACGCCGTGGGTCAACCTCCTGGTCGCCGGGACGGGCTTTACGTGGCTGGTCGGCTACTTTCGGAGTCGCGGCCTGGCGGGGCTGACCATCGACACGGTCAACTTTGGGTTCCTGATGCTGGGGATTCTCCTGCACGGGACGCCGGCGGCCTTCTTGCGGTCGGCCGCCGAGGCGACTCGGCACGTGTGGGGGATCATCCTGCAGTTTCCGTTCTATGCGGGGATCTTCGGCATCATGAAGTCTTCGGGCCTGGCTGAAGTCATCGCCGGATGGTTCTCGGCTGTCGCCACGCCGCGGACGTATCCCCTCATCGTCTACTGGTACTCGGGGGTCCTGAACTACTTTGTCCCCTCCGGCGGGTCCAAGTGGGTCATCGAGGCGGCTTACATCGTCCGGGCGGCCCGTCAGCTGGGCGTCGGCATGCCCGAGACGGTCCTGGCCTATGCCTGGGGGGACATGATGACAGACGTCATCCAGCCGTTCTGGGCGATTCCCCTCCTGAGCATCGCCCGACTTGAATTCCGACACATCCTGGGGTATGCTATAGTGTTCTTCATCGTCTACGTGGTCCTCACGTCGGCCGCCTTCTTCCTGCTCCCCGGGTGGGGCACCTGAAGGCGGACTTCCTGACTCGCCGTCCCCGAATGAGACCTAAGACTACAGACCACGGACCATAGACTGCAGACCCGATCTATCGGGCTGTCCTCTGGCAGGTGGCGAATGGCGAGGAGCGAATAGCGAACCGGCGAACGGTAACTGTCGCTACTCCCTATTCGCCATTCGCTGTTCGCTCTTTTGACCCATCCACCCACCCAAAATAGGGCAGGCCCAGAGAGACCCAAGGTAATTGACAGTCGGGGTTGGTTCAATAGAATGTAGGACCCCCTACGGCGGGACGACAGGAGGTGCCCGATGGCCGCCGAGGAAGTGAAGACCGAAAGCGGCGTCACGCGACGGCAGTTCATCGTCTCGTGGGTCGGCCTGAGCTGGGCCGCCTTTATTGCGTCCGTCTTGGCGATGTTAGGGACGTGGCTTCGGTATTTCTATCCGCGAGTCCTCTTTGAGCCGCCCCAGACCTTCAAGGCGGGCTTTCCGATGGACTACGGCCTGGGCGTAGACGAGCGGTGGAAGAACAAGCACCGGGTCTGGATCGTCCGGGACGAGGGCGGCTTCTATGCGATTTATGCCCAATGCACGCATCTGGGGTGTACGCCGAACTGGCTGGCGATGGAGCAGAAATTCAAGTGTCCCTGTCATGGAAGCGGCTTCTACATGAGCGGGATCAACTTCGAGGGCCCGGCGCCCCGGCCCTTGGAGCGTTGCAAGATCTGGCTGGCCGAGGACGGGCAGATCGCCATCGACAAGAGCATTCGGTTCCGTTATGAAAAGGGGGAATGGTCGAAGCCGGAGGCGTACCTGCCGATGCCCTATACGGGGTAGAGTCGGTGTTGGGTCTTGGGTGTTAGGTGTTGGGTTGCCGGAAGGGCCGAATACCCAACACCTAACACCCAACACCGACATCTTGCATCCGGCGATTCCCAGTCGTTCGAGGTAGCCAGTATG
Source organism: Acidobacteriota bacterium (assembly GCA_030550225.1). Taxonomy (GTDB): domain Bacteria; phylum Acidobacteriota; class HRBIN11; order HRBIN11; family HRBIN11; genus HRBIN11. The sequence continues at coordinate 5,121 of JAUQPV010000196.1, forward strand.
GCTGAACGAGGTTTATGGACACGGATTCGGAAGTCCCAAGTCTGGCGTTCGATGTTCCGACACGACATCCCGAAGGACGCGCGAGGGCGCTCCTTAGCCGTCCTCTCCAACGTGTTCCTGCACCTGCATCCCGTGAAGGTCCGTAAGAATGGCCTCAAGCTCAGCTACACGTGGTGTATGGGGGGGCTGTCCTTCTTCCTGTTCCTGGTCGAGACGGTCACGGGCGTGCTCCTGATGTTCTACTACCGGCCGACGGCACAGTACGCCTACTTTGACATCGTCGACCTCCGGGAACAGATTCCCTTTGGCATCATGCGGGAGA
>JAUQPV010000197.1 GCA_030550225.1 Acidobacteriota bacterium
GGCCAGGGACGCCGGGGGAACCCAGTCGAGGGAAAAGCCGCAATAGGCACACCGGACCTCCCGACCCCGCTGGCGGCCCCGCTCGACCTCGACCTCGTAAACGACGACGTCCTCGCCACAACTCGGACAAAAGCGCCGACCTTCCATGACCGGTCCTTCCGATTAGGTCCCAGGTACCGGGTCCCGCGTATCCGAGATAGGTTCCCCCGCTACCCGGCGTCCGGGACCGGAAACCCCTCGGGATCGTAACACATCCCACACGGCCGGGTCCATTCGTTCGTCCTCGGCCAGGTGGATGTATTTGTGGAGCTGGACCTGCAGACGAATCGGGAGGCCCGTCGCCAGGATGGCCCGTGCCAGGGCCTTAGCTGAGAACTCCTCATGGGCGGGCGAAAAGAGGACCTCCCACCGCCCGATGAGGTCCATCGCCTGGACAAATTCAACGGCCCAGACAAAATCCCGCCACGAGCGGATCACAAACTTGAGTTGATCCCAGGGGGCCAGCCACCGAAAGTTGGGAAAGTAAAAAGTCGGAAAGGCCCCGCTGTCCGGACACTTAACGTCCACGACCTTAATGACCGGTGGCGGGACGTCTTCGATCGACAAGGCCCCGCTCGTCTCCAGCAGGACCCGATACCCCTGACGGAGTAAAAGCTCCATCAGGGGGATAACGTTCTTCTGCAAAAGGGGCTCGCCCCCCGTGATCTCGACCGTCCGGCAGGGATACCGCCGAATGGCCTCGAGGATTTCGTCGTAACTCATCGGGACGCCGCCGTAAAAAGCGTGTTCGCTGTCGCAATACACGCACCGCAGGTGGCACCCCGTCAGGCGGATGAAGATACAGGGCAAGCCCATCCAAGTCGACTCGCCCTGGATCGAATAGAAAATCTCAGTGACCTGCAAGAAACCGGGACGCATGGGCCATGTGCCATCCGGTCATCGGGCAGTAGGGCAATAGGGCAGTAAGGCAGATGGGCAGGTCGGCAGTCGGCAGATAGGGCCAGGGATCGAGAAAAAGCCGTCATCGAGGCCTCTGGCCCTCCGTACCCCGTATCTCGCATCCCGTATGCCGTATCCTTGAAAAATCGTGCTTCCAGGGCGGTGGGAAAGGTTGATTGGACGCCATTCTCCCGAACCGAACGGCTCTGGTACGGAAAGCAACGGTTGATCCCGCTGTCTAATTCCCTTACTGCCCTACTGCCTTATTGCCTTACTGCCCGCCTACTCGATGGGCACCTCCCGGGGGGCCGACGACCGCCGATGGACCCGGATGACCAGCAGGCCGTCCCGGTACGTGGCCTCCAGCCGGTCGGGGTCGGCCGCCTCAGGTAAGGGCACGCAGCGGGCAAACGGCCCGGTCGGGATCTCGATTCGATAGTATTCCTGCCCTTCTTGAACCGGCGCCAGGCGGCGGGTCCCCCGAATCCAGACCTGGTGGCCCTCGACCCGGACCTCCAGGGCCGCCCGGTCCACGCCGGCAATTTCGGCCTCGATGACGTAACCCTCCGGCGTCTCATAGAGGTCGACCGGGGGTTCCCACCGGGACTCCATGTCGGGGTCGAGGACCAAGCCCTCTTGCTCCCGTATGAGGGTCTCCTCTAAGAGGCGATTGAACCGTTCGTAGAGGACCCGGAGTGTGTCCCGTAAGTCATGCTTCCACACGGCCCACCGCCAGGGACCGGACGTTCACAGAGATGTTAGATTTCCCCCTTCGGAAAATCCACAGGCCATCCGGCTACCGGGCAGTTCGGGAATTCGGGGGGTATCGTGCTTGACGGCCTCCAGGGGCGGGCATTATGATTAAAGTGAACCCCTTCGTGAAGTGGGCGGGAATAGCTCAGAGGAAGAGCGTCTGCTTGCCATGCAGAAGGTCGCGGGTTCGAATCCCGTTTCCCGCTCCAGGGGAGGCGTCGCCAAGCGGTAAGGCAGGGGCCTGCAAAGCCCTCATTCGGCGGTTCGAATCCGCCCGCCTCCTCCACGTTTGTCTCCCCCTCTCCACGATATCCCGGCTCAGCTCTTGGCCCTTGGCTCTATGCCATGCCAGGCCCTTCGGATATGCGTCATGGTCCCCTCGGTAAGATGAGCCGCACCTCCAGCCAGTCGGTACTCCCGTCGACGGTCAACGTAACCCACTGACCGGTCGGGACTTGCGCGGCGATCCACATCTGGACTTCGGGCGGAAGTACTTCTCGGAGGGTTCCCGGCCATCGGTCCGGCCGAAGCCATAGGACGGCCGCCGACGAGGAGGCGACCGGTCGGGCGTTTTTCGAGGCTGGCGTGAGCGCGTCTCCGGCGGCTTCCGATTGGAAGTCGTGCCAGAGCCGCTCGCCCAAGTCTGACCCGGCCTCGCCGACGATGAGGTAGCCCCCGCAGAGCTGGCCCTGCAGGTGCCATGGGAGTTGAGCGGTCGGGCCCCGCAACTCAAAGGCGTCGGCACACCCGGGGGCGGCCGGCCGGTCTTGCCACTGCCAAGCCGGGGACAGATGGCGTCGGACCCAGGGGAGGGCCTGGGTCATCGCCGGCGAAGCTCGCAGGAAGGCGACGACCGTCCAGCCCCGGTCGAGACGGGGCTCCCGGAGGCCGAACAGCACGGCGTCTGTAGCCAAGTATCCGATGACCAGACCGAGTGTCGGCGGCTCCAGCCGAAGTCCCGCCGTCCGGGCAGTGATGTCGAGCAAGGCCGTCGGGTCGTGAATCCAACCGATCCCGAACACGGCCGCTTCCCGTTCGGCGATGGCCGCCAGTCGGGAAGGTAGCTCTTCCGAACGGGGCACCAATTGGAAGCGGTCCTGTCGGCGCAGGAACCATCCCAGCAGAAGCCCCAGGCCCACGAGGACGCTGAGGCCCAGGACCGTCCATCCCAAGACCTTGGACCGCACCCTCATCCCAAGCCCAAACGCCGACGGAAGTCGGCGATCGTCTCCTTCAGGCCCTCCTCCAAGGGGACCCGCGGTTCCCATCCCAGGATGGTCTTGGCCCGCGTGATGTCGGGCTGACGGACCCGGGGGTCGTCTTGAGGGAGAGGCCGGAACTCGATACGGCTCCGGGAGCCCGTCAGACGAAGGATAAGCTCGGCCAATTCGAGGACCGTCATCTCCTGGGGATTCCCCAGGTTCACGGGGAGGTGGTAGTCCGACATCATGAGGCGATAGAGGCCCTCGACCATGTCGGAAATGTAGCAGAAGGACCGGGTCTGGGAGCCGTCGCCGTAGACGGTCAGGGGTTCGCCCCGGAGGGCCTGGACGATGAAGGTCGGGATAGCCCGGCCGTCGTCCATCCGCATCCGGGGACCGTACGTGTTAAATATTCTTGCAATCTTTGTGTCGACCCCGTGAACCCGGTGGTAGGCCATCGTCAGGGCCTCAGCAAACCGCTTCGCCTCGTCGTACACCCCCCGCGGCCCGATGGGGTTCACGTTCCCCCAGTAGTCCTCCGTCTGGGGATGGACCCGCGGGTCCCCGTACACCTCCGACGTCGAGGCCAACAGAAAGCGGGCCCGATGCTTTAAGGCCAGGCCCAGGGCCTTGTGCGTCCCCAGGGCCCCGACCTTCAGGGTCTGGATCGGATAGACCTGGTAGTCCTTGGGGCTCGCCGGACTCGCCAGGTGATAGACGAACTCTACGGGTCGGTCGACGTAGATGTAGTTCGTCACGTCGTGATGGATGAAGAGAAAGGGCTGGTTGTACAGATGAGCGATATTTTGGACGTCTCCCGTCAAGAGGTTGTCCATGGCGATGACGAAGTAACCCTGCTTCAGCAGGTACTCGCACAGGTGGGAGCCGATGAAGCCGGCCCCGCCCGTCACGAGGGCGACCGGTCCATGCATCGGTGAGACCTCGATGAGGGGGGTGGGGATCAGGACATCCCAATGACCGAACGCCTATCCGCCAGGCCTTTATCCGGAACCCCTGACCCCGGATCCCTGATTCGGGGGGATGAACCGTCGGCCGACGGCGTAGTAGTAAAAGCCCAGCCGGGCCATCCGTTCCGGATGGTAGATGTTCCGACCGTCAAAGATGTAGGGCTGGCGCATCAGCGTCCGAACTCGCTCCAGGTCGATCTGCCGGAATTCTCGCCACTCCGTCACGATGGCCAGGGCATGGGCATCCTGCGCCGCCTCGTAAGCATTCCGACTATACTCGACGGCATCTCCCAAGATCGGTCGGACCCGGGGCATCGCCACGGGGTCATAGACCTGCACACGGGCACCGGCGTCCAGGAGACGTCGGATGAGCTCGAGGGAACGAGCTTCCCGGAGGTCGTCGGTGTCGGGCTTAAACGAGAGGCCCAGGACGCCGATGGTCTTATCGGCCAAGCCCTCCAGGACGGTCTCCATCTTGCGGACAAAACGTTCGACGCGGCTTCGATTGATCCGGTCGGTTGCCTCGAAGATAGAGGCGTCCACGCCGTACCGGCGGGCCGTGTGGATAAGGGCCAGGACGTCTTTGGGAAAGCACGAGCCCCCGTAGCCCAGGCCGGCGCCCAGGAAGTGCGGCCCGATCCGGTGGTCCATCCCGATACCCCGGGCGACCATCTCGACGTCGGCCCCCGTCATCTCGCACAGGTCGGCGATGGTATTGATGAACGAGATCTTCATCGCCAGGAAGGCGTTCGAGGCGTACTTAATGATTTCAGCCGTGGCGATGTCGGTGACCAGGATCGGCCGGCCCAGGGGGGCGTAAAGCTCCATGACGGTCATGGCGACTTGCTGAGAGGGTGCCCCGATGACGATCCGGTCCGGGTTCAGCATGTCCTGGATGGCCGAGCCCTCGCGGAGGAACTCGGGGTTCGAAACGACGTCGAAGGGGACCCGCTCCGTTTGATGGGTCTCGATGATCTGCCGGACGAGGTCACCCGTCCCGACGGGGACCGTACTCTTGTTGACGATGACCTTGTAGTCCTTCATGTGCCGGGCGATGGCCCGGGCCGCCTCCTCGACCTGCCGCAGGTCCGTGTCCCCCGTAGCATCGGGAGGCGTCCCGACGGCGATGAAGATCACGCGGGCGAAGTCGACCATCTCGGCGACGTCCGTCGTGAAACGGAGGCGGCCCTCAGCCTGATTCCGGCGGACCATCTCCTCGAGGCCCGGTTCATAGAACGGAAGCTCGGACCGCTGAAGGATGGCGATCCGAGCTTCGTCCTTATCGTAGCCGACGACGTCGTTCCCAAGGTCGGCAAATACGGCGGCCGTCACGAGACCGACGTAGCCGGCGCCGATGACCCCGATCCGCATGACGCCCTCCCATAGCGTGAATAGGGCAGTTATGATACCGGCAGTTCGGGGATTCGGCAATCCGGAAATTCGGGAGTTCGGGAATTCGGCAGTCCGGCAATTCGCCAGATGGGCTGCCACGGAAGTGGAGACGGAAGGTAAGAAGGTGAGGAGTCGAGTTTTGTCAGGGCCTCGGTCTTGTATGCTTTCTG
>JAUQPV010000198.1 GCA_030550225.1 Acidobacteriota bacterium
AGGACCTCGACGAGGACCGTACGGCTCGTCGGGTCGACGGCCGGCGTCACCCGGTAGACCCGCCCCGTCACGGTCCGGCCGGGCAGGGCGTCGAGCCGGACCTCGACGGCTTGGCCCGGCTGAACGCGGGCATAGTCCATCTCCGGTATCGGGAGCTTCAGTCGGAGGCGCCGGGCGTCCACGAGGACAAACAGGGGCTGGCCCGTGCGCACGTAGTCCCCCGGCGACACGAATCGCTGGATGACCTCCCCGGCGTAAGGTGCGCGAACGGACGTGTCTTCGTATTTCTTGCGGGCCATGTCGGCGTTCGCTCGGGCGACCTGAGCCCGGACCCGGGCCATCTCGAGTTGCTGGGGCGGGATGAGGCCCTGCCGGGCCATCTGCTCGGCCCGTTCGAGGTCCCGGGCGGCCTGCTCGGCGTCGGCCTGCGCCTGCCGGTAGCGGAGTTCGTACTCCCGCTCGTCGATCTGGGCGAGGACCTCGCCGGCCCGGACGGCGTCCCCGACGTCCTTCCGGACCTCCGCGACGGGGCCGTCGACCTGGGCGGCGACTTCCGTCTGCTCCCAGGCGGCGACCGTCCCAACGGCCTCGACGATGCGGGGCCAGGCCTGGAGCTGAGCGGACACGACAGTCACGTTGACAGTTGGCCGAGCCGCCAGACCGACCATCGCCGACGACGTTTTCGGGGCCGGCGACCGGGCCGACCGGGCCACAAATCCGACCCAGCCGGCTAAGACGACCGCCGTCAGAAAGATACCGATAGCGTAATACCACCGCCGCATGAGTCCTTCTCCGAGAGTCGGTTATTACCGGATCCCCCTGACCCTATCTCCTTCTCCCCCCTCAGGCTGGCCGTTGGCCAAAGGCAAGACGGCGGACGGCGTCGGTTCCAAGGCCGGCCGCGGCACCCGCACCCATCGGGCCAGCCACGCCTGAAAGGCCTCCATGTAGACGTAAAAGACGGGCGTGACGTACAGGGTCAGCGTCTGGGAGAACAGGAGACCTCCGACGACGGCCAGGCCCAGGGGCTGGCGGGCCTCGGCGCCGGCACCGATCCCGAGGGCAATGGGGAGGGCACCCATCAGGGCCGCCATCGTCGTCATCATGATGGGCCGGAAGCGAATTAGGCAGGCCTCGACGATGGCATCCTCCGGAGACTTCCCGGCCCGCCGGGCCTCGATGGCAAAGTCGACCATGATGATGCCGTTCTTCTTGACGAGGCCGACCAGCATGATGATCCCGACAAAGGCGTAGATGGACAGCTCCTTGCCGAACACGAGCAGGGTCACCAGGGCCCCGACGCCGGCAAAGGGCAGGGCCGTCAGGATCGTGATGGGGTGGATGAAGTTTTCGTATAAGATGCCCAGGACGATGTAAATGACCAAGACGGTCGTGAGCAAGAGCCAGCCCAAGCCCGACAGGGACGCCTGAAACGCCTGGGCCATCCCCTGGAAGCTCGTCACGACGGTCGAGGGCAGGACCTCACGGGCGACCCGCTCGATGGCGTTCACGGCGTCCCCCAAGGCATAGCCCGGGGCCAGGTTGAAGGAGATCGTGACCGACGGGAGCTGGCCCGTGTGGTTGACCGTCAGGGGACCGACGGCCGTCCGCAAACGGGCGACGGCACTCAGGGGGACCAGCGTGCCCTGACGGGAGCGAATGTACAGTAGATTCAACTTGGATGGGTCATTTTGATACTCGGGCAAGAGCTCCATCAAGACCGCATACTGGTTGTTGGGGGCGTAAATCGTCGAGACTTCCCGGGGCCCGTACGCCGTGTACAGGGCGTCCTCGATCTGGAAGGGGGTCACGCCCAGCTGGGCTGCCCGGTCCCGGTCGATGTCGACGTACACCTGGGGGTTGGCGATCTGCATGTCCGTCGTGACGTCCAAAAACCCGGGCAGGCGCCGGATCCGCTCGGCCAGGACCGGGGCATACTTGTAGAGGTCCTCGGTGTTGGGCGATTGCAGGGTGTACTGATACAGGCTCTTCGTCAGCCGACCCCCGATCCGGATGGGCGGCGGCACCTGGACGTAGACCCGCATGCCCGGGACGTGGGCCAGTTGACGGCGGAGTTCGGCGGCGACCGTCTCGATGTCCGGCCGCTGGTCTCGAGGCTTCAGGCTGATGAACAGCGTGCCCTGATTCGGGCCGGTTAGGCTCCCCCGGGCCCCGACGCTGGACATGAAGGCTTCTACGTAAGGATTGGACCGGACGATGTCGGCGACGACCTTCTGCCGCTGGACCATCGACTCGAAGGCCGTCCCCTCAGGCGCCTCGGTGAAGACCACGATCTGGCCGGCGTCTTCCGTCGGGAGGAATCCCTTCGGGATGACCCAAAACAGATAGACCGTGGCGACCAGGGTCAACCCCAGGAAGGCCATCACGGCCCGTCGATGACCGAGGACCCACTCGAGGGACCGGCCGTACCATGCCCGGAAAGCTTCAAACGCCCGCTCGGACGCCCGATACAGCCGACCGTGTGAGGCCGGCGGCCGCAGGAACAGACTGCACAGCATCGGCGTCAACGACAGGGACACGACCCCCGACAGCAAGATGGCGACCCCGATCGTGACGGCAAACTCTCGGAACAGCCGACCCACGATGCCGCCCATGAACAGGACCGGGATGAAGACGGCCGCCAGCGATAGCGTCATCGATACAATCGTGAAGCCGATCTCCTCGGCCCCCTTCAAGGCGGCCGCCCAGGCGCCCTTCCCCTGCTCCATGTGACGCACGATGTTCTCCAGCATGACGATGGCATCGTCGACGACAAACCCGATGGAGAGCGTCAGGGCCATCAGGGACAGATTGTCCAGGCTGTACCCCAGCAGGTACATGACCATAAACGTCCCGACGACCGACATCGGGATGGCCAAGCTGGGAATGACCGTCGCCCGCAGATTCCGCAAAAACAGAAAGATGACAAAGACGACCAGAAAGAGGGTCAGGACCAGCGTGAATTCGACGTCCCGGACGGATTCTTGGATCGACACCGAGCGGTCGTACAGGATGCGGAGCGAGACGGACGCCGGCAGTTGCTGACGAAACGCAGGGAGGAGTTCCCGGACCCGACGGACGACCTCGACGGTGTTGGTCCCCGGCTGACGCTGAACGGCTAAGATGATGGCCCGCTCGGCCGAGTCCGATGTGTAAAACCAAGCAGCCGTCTTGTCGTTTTCGACACCGTCGACGACCCGTCCGAGCTCGTTCAACCGTACGGGCGCCCCGTTCCGGTAAGCTACGACGATGGGCCGATAGACCGGTGCCGACGTTAGCTGGCCCGTGGCCTGGACCGTAAAGGCCTGAAAGGGACCGTACAGGATACCCGTCGGGAGATTCACGTTGGCCTGCCGGACGGCGCTGGCGACCTCGTCGATGCCCAGGCCCCGAGCGGCCAGGGCGTTCGGGTCCAGCTGGATACGGACGGCATACTTCTGAGCCCCAAAGACGAGGACCTGGGCGACGCCGCTGACCATCGAGATGCGCTGGGCCATCAGAGTCTCGCCATACTCGTGGAGCGCCGACATCGGCAAGCTCGGCGATGTCAGGGCGATGTACAGGACCGGCTGGTCGGCCGGGTTCACCTTCTGATAGGACGGCGGCGCCGGCATGTCTCGGGGCAGACGGGGCATCGTCTTGGCGATGGCCGCCTGGACGTCTTGGGCGGCGGCGTCGATGTCCCGGTCCAGAGAGAATTGAAGCGTGATCTGCGTGACGCCCTGTCCGCTCGTCGAGGTCATCGACTCGAGGCCAGCGATCGTCGAGAACTGACGCTCCAGGGGCGTCGCCACGGCCGAGGCCATCGTCTCGGGACTCGCCCCCGGTAGGCTGGCCGAGACCGAAATCGTCGGAAAGTCCACGTTCGGCAAGTTGCTGACCGGCAGAAGCCGGAAAGCCATCGCCCCGAAGATGAGAGCGCTCGCCATCACGAGCGTCGTCATGACCGGGCGCCGAATAAAGGGCGCCGATAAATTCATGACCGACCCTCCACAGACGGGGACGTCTATGGGCCCACAGACGGGGACGTCTGCGCTCCAGACGGGGACGTCTGCGCTCCGCCCCGACTTCCCTGACTTTGCACCTGTACCTTCGCTCCATCCGTCAGACGGACCTGGCCGTCGACGACGACCTGCTCGCCGGGCTGAAGCCCTCGAGCGACGACGACCTCCCGCTCCAGACGATGGGCGACGACGATCGGCCGGAGCTCGGCCGTCTGGTCTGGCCGAACGACATACACGTACGTCCCGACCTGGCCCGCCTGCACGGCCTGCGCCGGGACGACGACGGCATCCCGAAGGACCTTCAGCGTCAGGGAGACGTTGACGAGCTGACCTGGCCAGAGCGCCCGCGTCGAGTTTTCCAACCGGGCCTTCAATCGGATCGTCCCCGTCGCCGGGTCGACGGCGTTGTCGATAAAGGCCAGGCGACCCTCAAAGCGCTTTTCGGGATGCTCCGGCAGGGTCACGACGACGGGCACGGGATTTCGGGCACCCTGCGCCTGGATGTCCGGCAAGTACTGCTGAGGCACGGTGAAGGTCACGTAAATCGGTTCGACCTGATGGATCACGACCAGGTCCCGATCATTGGCCTTGATGAGGTTCCCCGCATGGACCAGGAGGGCGCCCGCCCGACCGGTAATAGGCGAACGAATGAAGCAGTACTCGAGCTGGAGACGAGCCTGGGCGACGGCCGCCTCGTCGGCTTGCACGGCCGCCCGGAGGGCCTCGGCGTTGGACCGGATGCGGTCGTACTGCTCCTGCGTCACGATCCCCTGCCGAAACAGGTCCGCATAGCGGGCCGCCTCCCGCTCGGCGTTCTGGGCCAAGACCCGGTCCTGATTCAGCTTTGCCTCCGCCTGGGCCAGGGCCGTCCGGTAAGGCTCGGGGTCGATGGTAAACAGCAGGTCCCCCCGGCGTACGTAGTCGCCCTCTCGAAAGTGAATCTCCTTGATCTCCCCGGCAACCATCGAACGGACGACGACCGTCGCATAGGCCTCGACGGTCCCGACGGCTGGATACTCCACAGCGACCGTCTTGGACTCGACAGGGGCGACGACGACGGGCGCCGCCTGGGCCGCATCCGTCGCCTGCGCCGATCGCTCGGCTCGGCTACAGCCCCAGAGGCCAGCGATCCCCCACAGGCCGATGACCCAGACGACCAGAAAAATCAAAATGCGATTGGGGATTGCGAATTGCGAATTGAAGGAATGCCTATAAGGCTTGAGGGGAGCCCCCACCCCCAATTCCCAATTCGAAATCCGAAATCGGTTCATCACCGTTCCTCCTGGACCGACACGCGAGGGCCAGGGACTGAACAAGCGGATGGATTCATCAGGCCCCGGAGGCAAAAGCTCAGGATCATGCGGGCGTGATCCCGCACAGACAGGTCCACACCGCCGTGAAT
>JAUQPV010000199.1 GCA_030550225.1 Acidobacteriota bacterium
ATGGCACCCGCCGCCCAGGAGGCGGACGACTCGCCGCTCCGTCTGAAGGGCCAGCTCCGTGGGCCGGTCGTTGATCCGCTCGACCCACGGGCGCCACGGGCTGTCCTGTCGCATTTCAACGACGATGACGCCTTGACCGGCGGCCGGGACGAAGTCCGGCGGTCGTAAGACCTGTACGACCCGGTCCGACCATCCCATGCGTTCCAGGCCGGCGACGGCCATGACGACGGCGTCATACTCGCCCGCCTCCAGCTTGCGGAGACGGGTATCGACGTTGCCCCGGATCGGAAGAAGCTCCAGGTCGGGCCGCTGGTGACGAATCATGGCCATTCGGCGGAGACTGGACGTGCCGACGCGCGCCCCGACGGCGATGGATTCTAACGTACCGGCCGGGCTGACCCAAGCGTCCCAGGGCACGTCCCGGGGCAAGCAAGCCCCGACCGTGAGGCCCTCGGGCAGTTCCGTCGGGAGGTCTTTGGCCGAGTGGACGGCGACGTCGATGTCGCCCGCCAGGAGAGCCTCCTCGATTTCCTTCACGAAGACGCCCTTGACGCCCATCCCGTAAAGGGGCTGATAAAAGCGGTCGCCGTGCGTGCGGATGATGACCTCTTGAGTCACCAGGCCCATCGCGCGGAGACGCTGGGCCACCATCTCGGTCTGGCGGCGCGCCAGGGCCGAGCCCCGAGTGCCGATACGAAGCATGGGTTCGGTAAACATCCCCTTCAGGTCCCAGGTGCCAGCCAAAGACCCCCGACCTTAGAGCTACCTCCCCAGGGTCGTTCGGTTCGGGAGAATGGCGCCAGATCGACCTTTCCCATCACCCGGGAAACACGATTTTTCAAGCTGGCGGCCGGGGCCGGTCGGCCGATAGATGAAGCAAAGAGCATAAAGTGCCCTTTGCCTTTCGTGACGGCCAAACTGCCGAATGGCCCTTGGCTTGAAAAACCGTCCTCCCCGTAAGGTCGGAAAAGCCGATCCCATCGGGATTCTCCCGGGCCGAACGACTATGTGAAACGGGGCAGTATCTATAGTCTGTGGTCTGCACTGTGGGGTCTTTCCCCCGGGAACCCAGCACCTGAGACCCGGGACCCACGTTCCTACGGGTCGATGGTGTACATCTTCTGTAGACGGTCCGGTGAGGCGACGACGATGACCTTGCCCTCGACTCGATAGGCCAGACGGTACATGCGGGTAAGCAGGTCGAAAAGCTGGTCCCACGGCACGTCCTTGACCCGGAGGGTGACTTTCCCCTGGACGTCCGGGGCCATCAGGACGTTGAAGCCGCCCATCTGGCCCAACGTTTCCAGGAGGTCCCGTAAGTCGGTGTCGGCGACCTCCAGAGACACCGGCGAGCCCCGGAAAGCCGGCCGCGCCGACAGCGTCTGAGGCGTCACTCCGGCGGCCTGGCCGTCCGGACGGTCTGTCGGCGCACCCTCCGGTGCCTGGGCGTCCTTTCCGTTGCAGGACCGACCCCACAGGACGGCCGTCACCTCCGAGGCCCGGAAGAAGAGGGCCGGTCGACCTTCCCGTTCCAACCGGTAGCCACCGGTCGCCTTCCGGAGGGTCCCCTCGAAAGCCCGGCCGTCTGAACGGACCAGGCAATCTTGGGCCCACCCGGTCGCCCCGAAGGCCAGGAGAAACCCTACCGTTATGCACCATCGACCGACGAAGCGCATGGCCGCCTCCATCGCCGTTTGTGAATCTCCCTATCCCTCCTTCCAGGGACGAAGGGCCGGCTGTCGTAGGGGGCAACCCGGTAGGTCGCCCCTGCGCCCTTAGCGGCCGGGTAAGGTCACCCATCGGTGCAGGAGAGCAGGGCCTGCGCCCGACTCAGACGGAAAAGGAATGACCACAGCCGCAAGTCGCCGTGGCATTCGGATTCCGGACGGTGAACCCACGTCCCATCAGGCCGTCGACGAAGTCGATCTCGGCCCCCTGCACAAACTGATAGCTCACAGGGTCGACGACGACCTTGATGCCGTGGAACTCAAAGACCTGGTCGTCCTGCTTGATTTCGTCGTCGAACAGCATTTGGTACTGGAAGCCGGAGCATCCGCCGGGGACGATCATCAGTCGAAGGGCAAAGTCCTTGTCGGGGTATTCCTTCAACATCTCCCGGATGACGGAGGCCGCTTTTTCGGTGACCTGAATCATGCGCTCACCTCCATGCCGGGGGCTCGGTCGGTATTCAGTGTTGGGTATTGGGGGTTCGGTATGTTGATAGGACTTACGCAGTTGCCTGCGCTTCCCCCTGTGTCTCCGAGGCGTTCGCCCCGGGGACAGGAAGGGGGCGACCGGGAGCGCCCATGACCCCCTGCCTCCACCGGGGGGACTGAGGGCACGGCCCTCCTCGGCCCGGCCCAGCCCCCGGGGAGGATTTGGGCCCCCTTGGCGATGTTCCAGACGGTTCATCGAAAGCCCGCACGAGGGACACTCCAGTCCCACCCGCCCCCTTAGGTCCTTCTCCCCGCATGCCGGGCAGGTGCGGCTCGTGTCCCTCGGATGGACCTCCGTCCGCGGGACTCCGTACACCCTCGCTCAGGCTCAGGCCAGTCTAGGGGTCCCGTGGCGAGGGCATTCTGCCTGATTTTCTCCACAAGTCAAGTCCGTCCTCCATGGGGAGGCACAGGCAACTGCGTAAGTCCTAATGTTGAAAAGCCTAAGGCTGGGTTGTCAAAGATAGGATAAGTTCCCTCGGACGGCCCGTCAATGGAATAGGGGGATTCACGGCCGTCAGGTGTTGGATTTGGGCATGGGGGATTGCGAATTACGGACTCGGTCTTGAGTGTCGGATTGCCCTGGATCATGGGGTCTGGGAAAAGCCCGATCCCTGCCAGAGCCGTTGGGCCCGTGAGTCCGGATGGACTCGGCCTCCCCGACCCCTCGGGAAAGACGGTTGTTCAAGCATTGGGCAAATGGGCTGTCGGCAGGTCGGCAGTTGGGGACGGGGTCGGGAAAAGCCGTTGCCGAGGCCTCCAGCCTCCGGGTCTTCGTAGAATCCCCCATCTTGCATCCTGCATCTTGCATCTTGCATCATAAAGGTGTTAGGGGAGGTCGGTGCGATGGCCGGGGCGATGGCGCAGAGGATCGCTGAGGCGCAGGTGGCCATTCAGCAGAAGGCCTTCTACACGGCGCGAGACCACCTCCAGGAGGTCTTGCAGGAAGACCCGAACCATCCCCAGGCCCTGGCCCTTTACGGGTATGTATTAGCCCTCGGGTTCCGGGAATACGAACGGGGCTTGGATTGCATCCGGCAGGCCATCGAGCGGGAGATGTACCACCCCGAATGGTACGTGTGGATGGCCGAGGTCTACCTCCGGTTGGGGGACCGGAAGTCGGCCCTGGAGGCTGTCGAGACAGCCCTCCGGTGGGACGCTCATCACAAGGGCGCTTTAGCCCTGCGCCGCAAGATGGGTGTCCGCCGTCGGCCGGTCTTGCCCTTCCTGCCCCGGTCCCATCCCCTGAACGTCTGGCTCGGGAAACTCCGGCACCGCCTCTTGGAACGGAATCGGCGATGAAGACGACCTGGGCCCCCTATGCGGGGGTCGGGATATTCAACGACCCGATCCACCGAACGGTCCGCTTCACGGTCCCCGTCGCTGGCCGGGACGAGGTGACCGAGAAGGACCTTATCGACCACCCGTGGCTTCAACGGCTCCGGTCCATCTTCCAGCTCCAGAGTGCCCGCTGGGTGTACCCCTCGGCCGAGCACACGCGATTTCAGCACAGTTTGGGTTCGATGGCCGTCGCCAGCCTGTGGGCCCATCAGGTCTATCCGACCCTTCGGCAGGTCGCGCCCGACACGCCGTCGCAGGGCCTCGTCGAGGCCCTGCTTCGGGTGGCGGCCTTGCTCCATGACGTCGGCCACGGTCCCTTTTCCCACTTTTTCGAGGAGAACTACCTGCGGCCCCATGGGTTGACCCACGAGCAGATGGGGGCTCGCATCGTTCTGGAGGTCCTGGCCGAGGCGGTCCGGGGGATTCGGCGGACGCCGGCGTATGAACTCGAGCCGGGGGAGGTCTTAGACCCCCGGTGGGTCGCCTTTCTGATCCAGAAGGGCCGGGTGGCGGATCCCGAGGTTCCCCTATGGGTCCGGCTCCTGGCGCCCGTATTCGGCGGCGTCTACACAGCCGACAACATGGACTATGTCTTGCGGGACTCCTACATGTGCGGGGTCGCCACGGGTCCCGTCGACATCCATCGTCTCCTATACTATACCTTTTTTACGTCGCACGGCCTGACCGTCCATCGGGCCGGGACGCAGGCCCTCTACATGTTCCTGGCGGCCCGGCTCTATCTGTACCAGAACGTGTATTATCACCGGACGGCCCGGGCCATCGACTTGCAGATGCGGGAGATCTTTCCCGAGACGATGGCGTCCCTTGAGACGGAACTCCCGGGGCCTCCCGAACAAGACTTGGCGGCCTATTACCGGTTGACGGATTGGTTTATCTTTGAGACCGTCCGGCGGTGGCAGGGTGAGCGGTCCGGTTCGACACGACATCGCATCGCCCAGGCGTGGCAGAGGCTGATGGACCGGCAGATCGAATGGAAGGCCGTCTTCGAGACGACGCTGACGTTGGCCTCGGCCGACCACCTGCGGGCCGTCGACGTCGGGAGCGAACGTCTGGAGGCGTACATCCGGGAGGCCCTCCCGCCGTCGCTTCGGTCGCTGGACCTGCGGGTCGATATGGCGATGAAGGACGCCCGGCCGCTCAACCCCTTGCAGATGGGTTCCCAGCAGGTCTACGTCTATGACCCGGCGACCCGGACGGTCGGCAAGGAGGCCCTATCCCGCCTCTTGGAGTGGCTCCCGGCCCGCATCGTGCAGTTCCGGGTCTTCGCCCGGAGCTACGAACACGCCTCGGAGGTCGGCCGGGCCGTCGAACGGGTTCTCCACCACTTAATAGAGGGGGCAGGAAGGTAGTAAGGCAATAAGGCAGTAAAGCGGTCAGGGAATCTGGGCGGTAGGAACCCTTGCCGCCACCTCCTTTTACTGCCTCATTGCCTTATTGCCTTACTGCCTTAATACCTCATTGCCTTGCCCCATGTGGACCCATTGGATTTTGGACCTGGACAACACGTTGTATTCGGCCCAGACCGGCGTCTTCGACCGGGTCGACGTCCGTATTCAGCAATACTTGATGGCTCGATTCGGCTGGTCGGAGGCCCGGGCGCGGGCCTTTCGCCTTCACTGCGTCCAGCACTTCGGGACGACCCTGCGCGGTCTCCGGGTCTACTATCCCGATCTGGATCCCTTCGAGTTCCTGGACTATGCCCACGACATTCCCTTGGAGGACCTCCTGAAGCCGGTGCCCGAAATTCGGTCCGTCCTGGCCGCCTTGTCGGGCGTACGGGTCATCTTCTCAAATAGCGACCGGAAGCACAC
>JAUQPV010000200.1 GCA_030550225.1 Acidobacteriota bacterium
CGGCGCCTGGGCCCGCCACTGTTGGCCGTCGTAAATGCCGTCCCGCGCCTGCAGATGGCCGTCGCTCATATGAATCGTCAGGGGACCCGGGACCCGGAATCGGTCCAGGGCCTCCGAGGACGGCCATACGAGGCGGTCCACCTCCATGAACTGAAAGCGCCCGTAGAAGGGAGACGCCTGTAAGGGCTCGACCCGCAGGCGACCCCCATCGGCCTCCATCGCCAGGCCCCGGCCGGGCGTCTCGGACAGCCAGAGCCGTCGGCCGAAGACCCACCATCGGTCGTCCAGGTTGAACTGACCGTTCGCTAAGTGCCATCGGCGTTCGGCCTCCCGAAGTCGTCCCGTCAGGTCGTCGGCCGTCCATTTCACCGGATGGTCGCCCCGTTGGAACGTGCCGTCACAGGCTTCCCAACCGGACCAGACCTGGGTCCCGTCGGCCTCGACCGTACGACGAAATCGGCCGCATCCCAGGTTCAAGGCCGGTCCGTTAAGACTGACGATCCGCACGGGCTGAACGAATTCCATCGCTTCCTGGGCCAAGTCCCACCGGACGGCTTCCGTCTCGAGGCGATACCGGGCTTTTCCGTCGTCGATCGTCATCTGGACCTGGCCCTCCATCGTCACGGCGGCCGCTGGCAACGCGTACCGAGCCCGCTGAGCCTCCCCCGCCCAGTGACGGGCCGGCCAGGCCCATCGGACGGGCGTCTCCGTAACGGCCACGCCCTCTTCGACCCGGTATGTCAGGCGGTCGGTCTCGACCCGCAGGTCCCGCCAGTAGATCTGGACCTGACCCTCGAGGACGACCCGATTTTCCGTCGGATACCACCAGCCAGCCCGAGCCGTGATGCGGGTCACGGCCTCGTCGGACGGGAGTTCGATGCGGACGTCCTGGCCCTCGACGACGCTCTCGGCATGAAGGCGGTACCACCGGGCCTGAAAGCGGAAGACGGGCCGGCCATCCCGAAGGCGCATGTCTTGAAAGTTCTCAAAGACGTCTGTCTCCGGCGACGTCGGGGGCAGTTGACTCCGTTCCATTCGCCGCTGGTGCCACCAATAGGCCGCCAACAGAACGCCCAGGATGGAGACGGCACCCATCGCCAAGAGCCACCGGAGCCAACGCATCGGAAGACTCCATAAGGGGCAGTTCGGGAATTCGGCCATTCGGCAGTTCGGCAGTCCGGCAGTTGGACAGTTGGTGGCCCAAGGGGGAATGGTCTTCATCCCCATGAGGAGCCATCCGGGATGACAAGGAGACGAGTCCTGCCTCTTGAGCGGGTATTCCGAGTCGAGGCGACCCGACCGCCGCCGTCCCCGGTGGCGCCCGTATAGGCAACCCTGCGGTTGTCTCTACTTGCCTGAATTCCCGAATGGCCGGACTGCCGAATTCCCAAATGGCCGAATGGCCCAACTGCCGATTTAAAGGGACTCGAACTCCGTCGCCAGTCGCTGGCAGAGCCGCTGGAGGCGATAGCGGGCCTGGCCCAACAGGCCGTCGGGCCGGAGGCACATGAGGACGTAATAGGAAGGCGTCACGAATCGGGCCAGCAGGTAGTACCGGCCCGTCGTGTGGATGTGTTCGAACAGATGGGCGTCGGCCGCCATTCGTTGAAAGACCCGGTGGAGGGCCTGAATGACGCTCGTGTACTCGGCCGCGAAGGATTCCATCTCGTCGGACGTGCGGGGGTCCCGGACAGCCCGAGCGACGGCCAGGCCGTCCATCCCCATCAACCACACGCTCTCACAGGCCGGCAGGTCGGCCAGGACTTGGTCCAGGTAAGCTTGCAAATTCATTCGCCGTCCCTGTCTCCCAATGCGTCGCCTCTCATTATAGCCGACCCACTTGACTTACAACAGAGGCGGGATACAGCCCTTATTGCCTCACTGCCCGATTGCCGCATCTTGCTGGAGCCGCCGGACGATGGGTTCGTTGGAAGGCAGAATCGGGAGGTCGGCCATCTCGGCGGGTCGGACCCACTGATGGGGCCAAGGCCCCGTCGGGACCTGGTCGGGCGGCTCCAGACGGGTCCAGAAGAAAAGGACCAGCCAGTGGTGGCCCTCGTAGACGTAACTGACGTAGTCAAAGATGTCGCCGACCTCGACGGTTAAGCCCAGTTCTTCCCGGATCTCCCGCTCCAGAGCCGCCCGCGGGTCCTCGCCTGTCTCGATTTTCCCACCCGGGAACTCCCAATAGCCGGCCCACCGCTGGCCGGGTTGGCGCTGGATGAGAAGAAAGCGCCCGTCCCGTTGGATGAGAGCGGCGACTACCACGACCAGCCGGATGGATAAAGTCATTCGGCAATTCGGCCGTTCGGGAATTCGGCAGATGGGCTCATTGTTCGGCCACCGCCTGCAGGCGGTCCCAGATCTGGGGGACGGCCGTGGCGTGCTCGGGTTTCATCAGGGCGCTTCGGAGGACCGTCACTTCCGGCTGGTCAAGGACCAAGTCGGGAAACCGCCGCTTCAGCCAAGCGGCGTCCAAGCGGAGCTTACTCAAGTATACGGGCGCCGTGTCGTCCCGCATGGCTGTCTCGAAGATGCGCTCGGTCGCCGCGCTGATGCGAGAGGCCCGGAATTCGTCGGCCATGAAAAAGGTCACGATATCCAACTCAGGCTCCACGACGGGACGGAACGCGTCGGACGCTTGGAACCGGCGGTAGGCCTCCAGGGCGGCCATCCGAGTACGGGCGAGGATAGAACCCAGGCCATCGTACGGCCGGAGTGGAAAACACTGCAAGGTCGCCCACAGGGCAGCGGCCGCCGCCCCGGGTCGAGAGCACTCGAGGCTGATCTCGCCGAGATGAAGTTCGGGCGACGTGAAATACGTGTACGGGGAATCGTGTTTGTAGAAGCGACCGACGGTCGGGTCCCGGAACAGGACACAACCGCAGCCGTAAGGCTGGAGGCCATGCTTGTGAGGGTCGATGACGACGCTGTCGCAAAGGGGTAGGGCCTGGAAGGGCGCCGGCTCGACTTCGGGCGGCGTACGCTGGGCCAATAGGCTGAAGAACCCGCCGTAGGCCGCGTCGGCGTGGATACGGAAGCCGTACCGAGTCTGGAGGGCCAGGATCTCGTGTACCGGGTCGATGGCGCCAAGGCCCGTCGTCCCGACGGTCGCCACGACCGTCCCGATGGGATGCCGCCGCAGGAGGGCCTCCAGGTGATTCAGGTCCATCCGACCCCGTTCGTCGATATCGACGACGACGTAAGGCACCCGCAAGAGCTCGCAGGCCCGCCGGTGGGTGTAATGGGCATGCTCGCTAAAGGCGATCCACCGGTCGGGGTGCGTCTCTCGAGCGACCCAGAGGGCCTCCAGGTTGGCGATGGTCCCCCCGCCCGTGAGATGCCCCAGATGGGTCGTCCAGCCCAGTAGGGCAGCCAGTTCGGCGACGGCCTCCTTCTCGAGGTAGGACGTGGCCGGTCCCCCGTCCAAGGCGTGGTTATTGGGGTTCATATGAAGCGCCGTGAAGTAGGCCAGGATGGCCACGGGATGGGGCGGCTTCAGCATTTGACCGGCGTACAGAGGATGGAAAAAGGGGTAAGTGTCCGAAAGTCGCTGAAACAGGGCGTCCAGGGCCGCCGCGAGGCGGTCGACGGAGACGTCGACCGTGGGGTCCGGCTCGAAGGCAGGCCACCGTCGGCGCCACCCCTCAATGAAGTCGAGGCATCGGTCCAGGAGTCCTTGCCATACCTCCCGCTTCATCGCTGTCCACTCCTGACTGTTCTCATCCGGTAAATCGGCGTTAGGTGTCAGAGGGTCGGGAAAGCCGGTCCAATCGGGATCCGCACGGTCCCAATGTCCGATACCTAACACCCGGCACTTAGCATCCAACACCTATCCATGGCCGCCGTGCGGATGTCCGGCCCGCCGGGCAGGACCTTCAGCCAATCCATCGGATTTTGGGCCTGCACGTGGAAGCGGACCTCAAAATACAGAGACGGCCCTCGGAGCGAGGCCGTGCTCCCCGAAAGGGCGATGACCTGACCCTTCTGCACGATATCACCGACTCGGACTTTCAGGACGCTGTTGTGAGCGTATAGGGTATAAACGTCGTACCCGTGGTCCAAAATGACCAGCTTGCCGTAAGCCGTGAACCAACCGGCGTACCGGACCAAGCCGCCAAACACGGCTCGGACGGGCGTCCCCTCGGGGACGGCGATCTCGATGCCCCGGCTGAGGATGTAAGTCCCCGTCTCGGGAAGTCGGACCCGACCGAAGGGACGCGTGACAGGCCCGATGACAGGCCAGTCCAGGAGACCCTGGAACTTCCGAATGTCCAAGAGGGGCCGGTAATCGGAGTCCTGCACGTAGTCGTCTAAACGTCGGGAGGCCAAGCTGAGTTCCGTCAGGGCCCGAGCGTACATGTGGCCCCGTTTTTGGAGCTCCTCCAGGTAGAGTTCCCGACGCCGTCGGACCTCGGCCAATCGCTGGTGCTTCTGCCGGACTGCCTCCAAGGCCTGCTGGTAAGCCGCCTGCGACTGCTGGAGGTCCTGAATCTCCCGGGCCAGGGCCTGGACCGTCTGGAGATAGCGCTCGACGTAGACACGGTCCAGCCGGGCCATCGCACCCGCATAAGCCGAGGCCTGCAGGACCCGCCGGGCGTCCGGAACGCTCAGTAAGAGCTTCAGGGGATACACCGACCCCATCCGATACATGGCGACGATGCGCCGTTCCAAGTGACGCTCGTACTCGGCCCGCTCCCGCTGGAGTTCGTCGACCCGCCCTTGGAGGGCCTGAAGCCGGGCTTGCGTCTCTTGGAGGTTAAGTTCCATCAGGGCGATCTGTTTGGTCAGCAGTCGTTCCTCGACCCGAAGGCGCTCGAGGTCGTTCATGACGGCCGACTGGAGTCGGTGAATTTCTTCGTATTCCTTCGTCAGGGCCTCGATCTCGGCCGTCAGGCTCTGCCGGATATCGCTCGGCGTCTGCGCCCGCCCCAGGGCCAGTAGACCCAATAAAAGCCCGGACATCCATCGCCCGGCCCGGTTTATCCGCCCCGGTCCCATCGAGACCGACCCCCACGCCAGCGACTTCAGGTACATAGTGTACCAGAGCCCGTCGGTTCGTGGAAACGACATCGGTTGAAGTCTTCCCCCGCCATTTGAAACCCTCTCCCTCCCTACGGGAGAGGGCAGGGTGAGGGACCACGACGGACTTGATGTCGCCTTTTGAGCCTCTCATCGGAGAGGATAAGATGAGGGCATCATCGCTCACGGAGCAAGCACTCCCAAAAGGGGATGGGAAAACTTGCGAGAGGACCTAAAGAGTCCGCAAATCCAGAAAGATGGTGGGGCGTGCAGGAGTTGAACCTGCAACCCCCGGATTAAGAGTCCGGTGCTCTGCCAGATTGAGCTAACGCCCCATCTACAAATGCTGGCTCATGGC
>JAUQPV010000201.1 GCA_030550225.1 Acidobacteriota bacterium
TTCTTTGCCTGGCTGAAGGGCGGCTTCCGGCGTTTGGCCCTGCGTCATGAGCGCCTCCTGGCGACCTTCCGGGGTTTCGTGTACTTGGCTTGCTTCCTCATCACCTGGAGAGTTTTGAGATGAGTTCCTTGAAAAACTGTCTTCCCCGAAGGGTCGGAAGAGCCGGTCCTATCAGGATTCTCACGGACCAAACGGCTATGTTAAATTCGCGATCCGAAATCCGAAATTCGAATTCCGAGACCCTCTTCTGACTCCCGACGCCGGACACTCGGAGCCCATGCGTCAGGTCCGAACGCCTTCCGTGCGTCCCCGTACTTTTGTCCGAGAGCCGGCGGTCGTCCTGAGCCGACGGCCGGGTCCCCGGACGTCCCATTGGGTATGGTTCTACGGAGAACAGAGCGGCCTCCTGGAGGTCCTCGCCGAGGCGGTCCGCCGGTCCCGTAAGACGGTCGCCGGGACCCTGGAGCCCCTCTCGGTCGGGTGGCTGACCTATCGGGTGACGAGGGACGCACCGACCCATCGCCTCATCAGCTTCGACCTGACCTGGAGTCCCTACGTGACCCTCCATGCGGCCGGACGGCCTATCGAGCCGGTGACCCTCGTGTTCGTGTCCTTGGTCGCCGAGACGGCCCTGGCGCTCCTGCCGGGCCATCCGGGGGACGCCTACGTGTTCGACCGACTGGCTGAAGTCAGCCGCCTAATGGTCCAAGCCGTACCCTACCGGGCCTTGGCCGTCGGGTGGCTGGGGACGCTCCTATTGCGGTTAGGGGACCTCAGCCTGGAGGGGACGTGCCCGGCCTGCGGTCGATCCGTCGGGGGCCTCGAGGGGGCAACAGCCTGGGACGTGGAGGGTCATCTCTGGCATCCGGCTTGCGGGCCGGACCCTAAGGCCTACCGATTTACGGCGTCGGCGGTCTTGCGGCGGGAATTGGCCCGCCTTCAAGCCGGCGGCCTTACCCGATTGGGCCGACATCCTGAGGTCGCCCGGGCCCTGGCCCGTCACCGGGACCTGTGGGAATTCTTAATCCGGCGGACCGAATCCCTGGTCGGCCAGCCTCTGCGGTCTCTGGCGACGGCGGCCCATCTGCGGGGTAGTGGCATGACGGCGTGATGGCGCGAGAAGTGGCGCATGGGCCCATGAGCTATGACCTATCAGCCGAAGCAGGCCCGCGGCCTACGCTCCGACCTGCCGGCCTCCCCTGTATTTTGAAAAGCGTCCCTGAAGTCCCTATAATGTCGCCCTCTTTTTGAAAGGAAAAGAAGGACCGATGACAGGCTTAAACCAAGACTGGTGGGAACAGGACTTTCACCTCCACACGACATACTCCGACGGGAGCCTCCGGCCGGTCGAGCTTTTGGAATCCCTGGTCGGCCTGGGCGTTCGCCACGTCGCCATCACGGACCACGAGTCCGTCCGGGCCTACCAAGAGCTGGACGTCCACCGAATCCCGACGGGCTTCGAACTTCACCCGGGCATCGAATTGGACTGCCAGTGGCAGGACTTTGAGGTCCATCTGCTGGGCCTCGACGTTCGGCCGGACCATCCGGACCTGACGGCTTATCTCGAGCACATTCACCGGGTCCGACGGGTCCAGTACCTGCGCCTGATGGAAGCCATCAATCGAGAGCTCCGAGAGGAATTCCTGACGCCGGAGACGGTCTTCCCTCCCGAGACGGACACGTGGATGAAGCCCCACATCTTCCAGCGCCTCGGCCAGCACCCCCGGTTCCAGCACCTGGACCCGGAGGACCGGTATCGCTTCTTCAAGGAATGGCTGGCCGACCGGGGCCTACGGGTCGAAATTCCCCGACCGACGCTGGCCGAGGGCATCGACCTCATCCATCGGGCCGGAGGCTATGCCGTCCTGGCTCATCCGGGGTACTACTGGAAGCACGGGATGGCCTTCCCGGAGAGTCTCCGGGTCATGAAGGAGATGGGCCTGGACGGCCTGGAGGTGTTTTATCCCTACTATCAGCCCAACGCCCCCGAGTTCCCGACAGAAGCCGCGGCGATCGAGACGGTCCTGCACCTCTACCAATGGGGCCAGGAGTTCCGCCTGCTCATGACTCGGGGGTCGGATATTCATCGTCCGGAACACCGGACGGAGCGCTATCCACACCTCCGACGGGTTCGACAGGCGGTGGTGGCGCTGTCAGGCCCAGTGCCGCCCGACGTTCGGGGTCCTGCAGGAGAAGAAGTGTAGCCCGAGCGGCCGCCTGGGCCGCCTGCTTTTTGGTCGCCCCCACGCCCTGGCCCAAGAGTTCGCCCTTGTAGAAGATGCCGATCTCGAACCAGCGGGCGTGCTCCGGGCCCGAAACGTTCATCAGCCGATACTCGGGCAATTCGGGCGAAAAGGCCTGAATGTACTCCTGGAGAAGGCTCCGGTAATCGACCCAGGGGAGGGCGTTCTGCTCGAGCGCCTCCAACTCCGGCCGGAGGACCCGCAAGACCCACGCTCGGGCCGTCTCGAAATCGCTGTCCAGATAGATGGCCCCGACGAGGGCCTCGAAGGTGTCAGCTAAGAGCTGGCGGAGAAAGCGCTCCGGCGCCGTCTTCTCGGGTCGGGTCCGGACGAACCGGTCGAGGCCCAACCGCTGGCTGACCTGCGTGAGGACCGTGCTGTTGATGATGTATGTCCGCCGTTTGGTCAGCTCCCCCTCTAAGTACTGGTGACCCCACTTCCGGACCAGATAGTCCGTCACGGCCAACTCCAGGACGGCGTCACCCAGAAACTCCAGGACCTCGTTGTGACTCAGGGGGTCCGCCGGCCGGACCGCCATCGACTTGTGGGTCATGGCCCGCTGGAGCAAGTGCAGGTCTCGAAAGACATAGCCGATGACCTGCTGACACTCGACCCAGTCGGGATAAGAATGGACGGCTTCTGCCATGTTCAAGACACCGCTTCCGAGAGTTCTCGGGACGGGGCCTCGGCCTCGGGTCGGACAGGCCGAGCCAGGAGCTCTTGAAGCCGGGCCCGGAGCCGGTCGACTCGAATCAAGACCGTATTCCGCTTCCAATCCAGCAGGCCCTCCTGACGGAACTGCTGGAGGAGCTTCTCGGCTTCCCAGGCCGGAAGTTCGGTGACTTGGCCGACGACCCGGCTCCAGCCGCTGACGGTGACCCGGGCTTCCGGTCCCTCGGCCCCAGCCTGCTGAACCTGCTGGTCTAAGAAGTACAGCAGGCGAAGCTGAACCAGCGTCTCCGTAAGCTGGCGAAGTCGGTCCTCTAAACGGACCATCCGCTCGGCAAAGAAGGCCAGAAACCGCTGGAGCAAGTCCTCGTGCCGGAAGAAGACCCGCAGAAAGGTCTCGGCCTTCATGCTGGATATGACCCCGTCTTCGTGGACCGTCGCCTGATGGTCCCAGCGGTAGTCCGGACACAGACACACGGCCCCGAAAAACTGACCCGCCCGGACGATGTGAAGAAGTTCCTCCCGACCGTCCTCCCCGATGGTCGTTAGCCGCACGCTCCCCTCTTGGACCCGGAAGAGCCGGTCGGCCGGGTCGTCCATCAGGTAAATGATCTGATTGCGCCGGACCCGCTGGGCGAAGAAGGCATACTCGAAGTATCCGATGTGCTCACGCACGAAGTCGGTGACCTTCAAGCAGTAGTCGTGCGACCATGTCTCCATGGCCAACCTCCGAGAAGCGCCTTCATCCCCAGCTTACCCGATCCGTCGGCCGATGTCAAGCATTTTTATTATATTAGGTGCTTGGTTTGTGAGTATCGGGGTTGGGCCTTCAAAAGGTCCTCCGCATCCTGTTTGCCCAGCCCCCGGCACCTACGGACGGCCCCGCCGGCTCCATAGCCCGACCAGGGCCGCCCCCAGAGCCCCCATCGCAATCCATTGGGACGTCGAAAACCCGCCCCAGGCCCCCCGAGGGTCTCCCCGGTAAAACTCGATCACGAAACGACCGACGGCATACAGCCCAACGTACGCCCACCAAAGGTCGCCGGGCCGCCGGCCCCGCCAACGGGCGAGCCCCATCAGGCCCCCGGCCAAGAAAAGGTTCCACAGACTCTCATAGACCTGCGTCGGATGGAGGGGGACATTCAGGGGCGTGCCGATCAGCTCGCCGGCCAGGGGGTTCGTAAACGTAATGGCCCAAGGCACGTGAGTCGGCTGACCGTAGCAACATCCGGCCGAAAGACAGCCGAGCCGGCCGATGGCGTGACCCAGGGCCAGGGGAGCGGCGACCAAGTCGCCGGCCGTCCAGACGGAGACCCCTCGCCGACGTAAGAACCACAGGGAGACCAGGACGGCGCCGAGGAAGCCCCCGTAGAACACGCCGCCGGCGTGTAGGAGGACGTCGGCGATGCCCCGCCAGTCCCAACGGATCGAGGGCCGCTCGACGACCAAATACAAGAGACGGGCCCCCAGGATGGAACCCAGCAGGACATAGAACGACCAGTCCCATACGAAGGCTTTATCGACGCCAAAGCGGGGCGCTTGCCGGAGGGCCAAGAGCAGGGCCGCCAAGAAACCGGCGGCGACCAAGACGCCGTACGTGTAAATCGTGATGGGACCGAGGCGCAGAAAGACGGGCCACATGTCCGCTTCACTTGGGGATGCGGGACAGGCCCAAGGTCCCAAGCGCAAAAAGGGAGGACCACGGACTACAGACTCTATCCCCCAGGCCCCGTCCGGCGACCCTGCATGTCCAAGTCGCCCCGCTGAAGACCAGTCCGTAGCTCGTGGCTCTCTTTTCCGGAGTCCCGGAGCCTGAGAACCTTAGGTCCTCATTCCGATCCCCTATCCTGCCCTCTATCCAGGGGCGGAGTTTGCCTATTAGGACTTACGCAGTTGCCTGCGCTTCCCCCTGTGTCTCCGAGGCATTCGCCCCGGGGACAGGAAGGGGGCGACCGGGAGCGCCCATGACCCCCTGCCTCCACCGGGGGGACTGAGGGCTCGGCCCTCCTCGGCCCGGCCCAGCCCCCGGGGAGGATTTGGGCCCCCTTGGCGATGTTCCAGGCCGCCAGGACCTGGCGGTCCATCGAAAGCCCGCACGAGGGACACTCGAGTCCCACCCGCCCCCTTAGGTCCTTCTCCCCGCATGCCGGGCAGGTGCGGCTCGTGTCCCTCGGATGGACCTCCGTCCGCGGGACTCCGTACACCCTCGCTCAGGCTCAGGGTAGGCATGGGGGTCCCGTGGCGAGAGCATTTTGCCTGATTTTCTCCACAAGTCAAGTCCGTCCTCGATGGGGAAGCACAGGCAACTGCGTAAGTCCTAATGTTGAAAAGCCTAAGGCTGGGGTGTCAAAGATAGGATAAGTTCCCTCGGACGGCCCGTCAATGGAATAGGGGGATTCACGGCCGTCAGGTGTTGGATTTGGGCATGGGGGATTGCGAATTACGGACTCGGTCTTGAGTGTCGGAT
>JAUQPV010000202.1 GCA_030550225.1 Acidobacteriota bacterium
GGCCGAGCGTCTGGCCCGTCTGCCGGGCGAGGGCGAGTGGCGCGTCTTCTTCACGAACTCGGGGACGGAGTCCATCGAGGCGGCCATGAAGCTGGCCCGTTGGGTCACGGGCCGGACCGACTTTATTGCCTTCTACGGCGCCTTCCACGGTCGGACATACGGGTCGCTGGCCTTGACGGCCAGCAAGGCCGTTCACAAACGGCGCTTTGGCCCCTCCGTCGGCGTAGTCCACCATGCTCCCTATCCGAACCCCTACCGGCCCTTCGGCCAGGTGCCCCCCGAGAAATGCACGGATGCCACCCTGGCGTTCATCGAGGACTACATCCTGAAGCGGACGGCTCATCCGGACGACATCGCCGCCGTCATCGTCGAACCCATCCAGGGCGAGGGCGGGTACGTCTTTCCGCCGCCGGACTTTCTGCCCCGCCTGCGGGCCCTGACGGACAAGTATGGGATCCTGCTTATCGTCGATGAGGTCCAGACGGGCATGGGCCGGACAGGCCGCTGGTTCGCCTACCAGCACAGCGGTATCCAGCCGGACATCATCGCCGTCGCCAAGGGCATCGCCTCGGGCCTCCCTCTGGGTTGCATCATTGCTCGGTCCCACCTGATGACGTGGCCGACGGGCGCGCACGCCAATACTTTCGGGGCGAACCCCATCGCCTGCGCGGCGGCCCTCAAGACCCTGGACCTTCTCCAGGGCGGCCTGATGGAACGGGCCCGGACCCTGGGGGCGTACCTCCAGGAACAGCTACGGGCCCTCATGGACCGGCATCCGACGATCGGCCGTGTGGACGGCCTGGGCCTGCTGGTCGGGGTCGAACTCGTGATGGACCGGACAAGTCGACAGCCCTTCCCAGCCCTTCGGGATGAGGTCGTCTACCGTTGCTTCCAGCGGGGTCTTCTCCTGCTGGGTTGCGGCGACAGCACGATTCGTTTCATCCCGCCCCTGGTCGTCGAAAGGGAGCAGATCGACACGGCCGTGGCCCTCTTCTCGGAAGTCTTGCAGGAGTGCGAGACGACAGCGGGAAAGTACAAGTAAGATGCGAGAGGTACCGGGTCCCGGTGAGATGAGCCCGTGGGTCATAGGTCGTGGCTTATGGCCCATCGGCTATGAGCCATGAGCGAAGGGGCCTATCGGCCGAGCGGCCCATCTGTCCAATGCCTGAAAAATCGTCTTCCCGGCAGGTCGGAAAGGCCGAATTCATCCGGGCTTTCATGGACCGATCGGATTTGGTCACTGGGACCCGGGACCCGATACTTGAGACCTTGGCCCGTCTATGCGTGTCTTCCTCACGGGTGCGACCGGCTACTTGGGTTCGGCCTTGCTGGAGGCACTTCTCCGGCAGGGGACGGACGTGACCGTCCTCGTCCGGGACCCCGCCCGCCTGAGAAGCGCCGGGCCCACGGACCGCCTGTGGGTCGTCCGGGGCGACCTCCTGCAACCGGAAAGTTATGAGGTGGCCTTGCGAGGCGTGGATGCCGTCGTCCACATGGCCGCCCTCGTCCGCGTGTGGTCGCCGGATCCCAGGGCCTTCCGACGGGTCAATGTAGAAGCGACCGAAGGCCTGATCCGACGGGCGGCCGAGGCGGGCGTCCCTCGCATCTTGTACACGTCTACGTTTTTTGCCCTGGGCCCCGGCCGCCCCGGTCAGGTCCTCGACGAGACGGCCCCGACGCGGCCGCCCCTGCGGAATCCCTACCGCCGGACGAAGGTCGAGGCCCTCCGTCACGTCCGTCGCCTTCAGTCCGAAGGCGCCCCGGTCATCATTCTCTTCCCCGGGATCGTCTACGGGCCAGGGCGGATGACCGAAGGCAATTTCGTGGCCGGCCTCATTCGGGACTTCCTGGCGGGTCGCCTGCCGGGCTACATCGGGAACGGACATCAACGGTGGTGTTTCGCCTGGATCTACGACGTGGTCGGCGGGTTCCTCCAGGCCCTGGAGCGGGGCACGCCGGGTCGGGCCTACATCCTGGGCGGCGAAAACCGGACCGTCCGGGAGTTCTTCCACTACGTGGCGGCCTGGACGGGTCGCCGACCGCCCCGGTGGTCGATTCCCGGACCGGTCGTCCGGAGCGTCGCCGGCCTTCAGTTCGCTCTCGACCGCCTCCGGGGTCGGGCCCCCCGGATGTCGCCCTCGGCGGCCAGGCTGATGCTCTACGACTGGGCCTTCACCAGCGAGTGGGCCCGGCGGGAGCTGGGCTACACGGTAACGCCCTTCGAGACGGGCCTCCGCCAGACGGTCGAATGGCTCCTCGGCTCAACATGCGAATGACCCATCGGCCTGCTATGATCAGGCACCCCAATGAACCGGAGTTCGGCCCATGCTACGTCTCCGAGGGTGGCTGGCCGTCGTCGGGTGGATCGCCTGGCTGGCGATGTCGGTCGGAGTGGCCGACTTTGGGACCGGTCTGGCCACCACCGGAGCCAGGCCCTCTGCACGGCCGGCCCCAAAGACCGGGAGTGCCCGACTGGACGGAACGGTCTACGACACCGAGAGCCGACCTATCGCGGGAATCCGCTTGGTCTTACAGCCCCGGGCCGAGGCCGACGTGACCTTCGAGACCGTCACGGACGCCCAGGGCCAATACAGTCTCGACCGGCTGGCGGGGGGCTATTACGACCTCCGGCTTCGGTGGGGCGACCGTACGGTCGTCCAGGTCACCGTCTGGCTTGCCCACGGGCGGGCCCATCGAGTCGACTTCTATATTGACGGACGACGTCTCAAGACCGATCGGTGATGAGATACGGGATGCGAGATCCGAACCGAATCAAGGCCGAGGTCCTGAAGGGGGTAGGATCATGACGCTGCGCGCCCTCGACGATTGCCTTTATGTCGGCACCGGCCTGGCGGCGGCCCAGGCGGCCCGGGACCTTCAGGCCGAGGCCGTCGTGTTCGACGTCTTACGGGCCTGTGCTACCCTCACGACCCTCTTGGCCAGTCCGGTCCAGACACCCATTTGGGTCAGCGACTCGGTCGAAGCCTGCCGACAGGTGCGAGCGTGCCTCTGGCCGGACGTTCGCCTGGGGGGCGAACGGGATTCCCGGCCCATCCCGGGCTTTGACTTTGGGAATAGCCCCCTGGAAATCCTCCGGCGGTCGAACGAACTGGCCGGGTGTCGCGTCATCCTGACGACGACCAGCGGGACTCGGACGCTGGTGGTCGGCCCCCGAGGGCACACGTGGGTCGGTAGCCTGACGAACCTTCAGGCCGTGATCGACCAGGTGTGGACATGGTACCAGGCCGGTCGTCGGGTCCTGCTGGTCGCCTCGAGCGGTCGGGTCGACGAAGACCCCCGGGTCCACGAAGACCTTTACGTGGTCTTGCATATCCTGTGGCATATCGTCCCGACATCGGTCGAGACCTGGGCGCCGGACCTGGCGGCCCGATGGGAACGACATCAGGGCGAACCGGACTGGCCGGGCGTCCTGCGGGCGACTTCGCACGGTCAGGAACTGATCGACTTGGGCCTGGGTGAGGACGTCACGTGGATCGGGGAATCCGCGAGTCTCTATCCCTGGGTCCCCGTCGTCGGGACTGACGAACCGCCGGACCCCCATCTGGCATCCGTCCGCCGATCATAGCCGGCCCTTCGGCCTCCGGGGGCCAAGGGCATAGAGCACGCTTTGCCCTTTGCCTGCCTGTCGGGTTGGCATCCCGCATCGGAAGCCCTAAACTGAAAGGACAGCCTTCATCCGAGGGGGAGTCTATGGCCGGTAAGCGTCGGAGGAATGGAGGGACGACGATTGCGCCGCCTCGACCCAAGAAGTCGCGGACGGCCTCGACCCGAAGGCCCCGTCCTGCCAGGGAGGACCTGGAAGCCATCCGGGCCGCTTACGAACGCTGGACGCAGACGACCCTCCGGGAGTCCCTGGAGCGTCAGCCCGAGCGCCAGGCCGAGTTCACGACCCTATCGAGCCAACCGGTCCAGCGGCTTTACACGCCCTTGGACGTGGCCGACGTCGATTATCTCCGGGACATCGGCTTCCCCGGGGAGTTCCCCTTTACGCGGGGGATCCATGCTACGATGTACCGGGGCCGCTTGTGGACCTTTCGGCTCTTCTCGGGCTTTGGGACGCCCGAGGATACGAACCGTCGCTATAAGTTCCTTATCTCCCAGGGCCAGACGGGCCTGAGCGTTGCCTTCGACCTGCCGACGCTCTACGGTCGGGACCCCGACCACCCCCTGAGCCTCGGCGAGGTCGGCAAGTGTGGCGTGTCGGTCGTCACCCTGCGGGACATGGAGATCCTCTTCGACGGCATCGACTTAGCGTCCATCACGACGTCGATGACGATCAACTCGCCGGCGGCCGTCCTCATCTGCATGTATGCCGCCGTCGCCCTGAAGCGAGGCATCCCCCTCGAACAGGTCGGGGGGACGACCCAGAACGACATCCTCAAGGAATACATCGCCCAGAAGGAGTACATCTATCCGCCCCGACCCTCGATGCGGCTCGTCGTCGACTCCATCGCCTGGTGTGCCCGACATATGCCAAAGTGGAACCCCATCAGCATCAGCGGCTATCACATTCGAGAAGCCGGCTCGACGGCTGTCCAGGAGCTGGCCTTCACGTTGTATGACGGCATCGAGTACGTGCGGCACTGTATCGAGGCCGGCCTCGACGTCGACGAGTTCGCGCCCCGCTTGAGTTTTTTCTTCAACTGTCACAACGACTTCTTCGAGGAGATCGCCAAGTTCCGGACGGCCCGGCGGATCTGGGCCCACGTCATGCGGGACCGGTTCCATGCCAAGAACCCCCGGTCCTGGTGGCTCCGGTTCCATACCCAGACGGCTGGCTGCTCCTTAACATGGCAACAGCCGTACAACAACCTCATCCGGACGACCATCCAGGCCCTGGCGGCCGTCCTCGGCGGGACCCAGTCGCTTCACACGAATGCCTTCGACGAGGCCTATGCCCTGCCGACGGAGTTCTCGGCGATGATGGCCCTCCGGACCCAGCAGATCATCGCCTTCGAGAGCGGCGTTGCCAATACCGTCGACCCCCTCGGGGGGTCCTACTTCGTCGAGGCCCTGACGAAGAAGATGGAAGAGCAGGCTTACGAGTACTTCGACAAGCTGGACGCCATGGGCGGCATGATCCTAGCCATCGAGCGGGGCTACCCCCAGCGGGAGATCGCCGAGGCGGCGTACCGGTACCAGCGCCAAATCGAGAGCAAGGAGAAGATCATCGTCGGCGTCAACGAATACGTCATCGAGGAGGACCGTCCCATCGAGATCCTGTACATCGACGAGAAGGTCGCCGAACAGCAGATCGCCCGCATGAATGAGGTCAAGCGCACGCGCGACAACCGAGCCGTCGTCGAGTCGCTCCAGGCCCTTCGTCGGGCCGCTCAGGGGACCGACAATCTGATGCC
>JAUQPV010000203.1 GCA_030550225.1 Acidobacteriota bacterium
GTCGGCCTTGAGCTTCAGCCCGGGGACGTGGCGGCTCGTGGGAATTTCGCCACGGCTGACCCGACGACGGGGGTCATCACCGACCGTCGGGCGGGCCGGATCCCGACGGACTTGTGTATACGTCTGTGCGAACGATTGCAGGTCGAGGTCCCCTCCATCGAAGACGTCGAGGTCATCGTGCGACCGGAGAAGGAACATCGCTTCGTACTCGTCCTGCGGGGTGAGGGCCTGGACCCCGGCGTGACGGATACAGATCCTCAACAGGAGGGCGTGCCGCCTCGAGAACCCCAGGCCCGAAGCCCGCAGGCCGAGCGCACGGCCCGCATTTTGCGAGCCTGGGTCGAGCGGGCTCGGGAGGTCCTACGTTCGGAAACCCCCGCCAACATGGTCCTCCTGCGGGGCCTGGACCGGCGTCCCGAGATCCCCCCCTTCCCGGAACTCTACCGCCTTCGGGCCGTCGGTCTGGCCGCCTACCCGATGTACCGAGGCTTGGCCCGCCTCGTCGGGATGGACGTCGTCGCCTGTGAGGAACGGGCCGCCGCGACCTTCCTCGAAGTCCAACGCCGATGGGACCAGTACGATTTCTTCTTCGTCCACTTCAAGAAGACGGACAGCTACGGAGAGGACGGGAACTTCGAGGGAAAGGTCAAGGCCTTAGAAGAAGTCGATAAGGCCCTTCCCATCCTGCTGGGCCTGAACCCGGACGTGTTCGCCGTCACGGGCGACCACTCGACGCCGGTCCTCCTGAAGGGTCATGGATGGCACCCCGTCCCGTTCCTGCTGTTTTCCCGCTACGAGCGCTACGACGCATCCCTGGCATTTACCGAGCGGGACTGCGCCCGGGGCACCCTCGGTCGATTCCCGCTCCGCTATGCGTTGGCCATGCTTCTGGCCAACGCCCGTCGCCTCCAGAAATTCGGGGCCTGAACGTTCAGGGGAGTAGCTCGAGGCGCTTACAGTGCCGAGGCCGGACGGCCGAAAAATCCCGACGGTCCGTCGTCAAGACCTGCCGAATCCCCAGGCGCTCAGCGACTGCCACGACGGCCGCATCGACAAATCCGATGGAAGGATATTTGTTCAAGATTTCTTGAAGCCGTCGATGGTCCTCAGCCGAAAGATGCTCTACGAAGATTTCCCCGCCGGCGATGGAGCTTACGAACGCCGCCTCCGCCTGGAAGCCCAAGTACCGGCTCAAGAGGTAACAAACTTCCGGGATCACTGGACACGGGACGACCAGCCGAAAAGTCCGTCCGGACAAAAAGGCTGTAGCCCTCGAATGCCAGGCGTCACTCCGATCGGCTAGGGCATAAAGGATACCTGTATCCACGATCACGACGCTTCCCGAGCGTTCCACAGGAGCTCCTCATGCCGTTCGGCGACGTCCGACCGCCCGCTCCGCCCGATGCCGACCCACGAGAGCCGCCGGGACCGGTGGGTCTGCTTTCGAACGAAAGCCCGCAGGGCTTCCCGGACGATCTCAGCCACGCTCTTCCCCTGCCGTCGGGCTAAGAGTCGGACGTGGGTCCAAAGTTCCTCCTCGACAAAGATCGTCGTCCGCTTCATGAAAACACTCCAGCGATTCTTGTATATGATATATGACATATGAACAGACTTCAAGGCTTACCGCCTGCGTGCCCCGTCCAGCCGAATCCTGGAATCCGAGGGCATCCAAAAAGTCCATATCATCGGCTGTCAGGAAATTCGTGGAGGGACATGACAGACCCCGAGGAGGGGCGACTCAGGCATCGCCCTTCCTGCATGTCCAGGCTTGTGTCGGTTTGGGAGAGCGGAACGACGACGCGTCCTTCGCGCCTCGCTATTCGCCGCCCCTGCGATATAGGCGGACATTGCGGAGGTGCTCTGCGTACGTGCGGGCAAAGCGATGTCCCCCCTGGCCGTCGGCGACAAAGTAGAACCACCCGCCCTCGGCCGGGTACAAGGCCGCCTCCAGGGACGCCCGGCCTGGATTAGCGATGGGACCCGGCGGGAGGCCGGCATAGCGGTACGTATTGTACGGCGAGTCGATGTTCATGTCGGCCCGAGCGAGGGGCACGGGCGTGATGCCCAGCCAGCGCCAGGCGTAGATGACCGTCGGGTCGCATTCCAGGCGCATCCCATGACGGAGACGGTTGTGATACACGGCGGAAACCATCGGACGCTCTTCCGGCCGCGGCGTCTCCTTCTCGATGAGGGACGCCAGGGTGACGACCTGCCGGACCGTTAGGCCCATCTGGGAGGCCCGTTCGGTCCATTCAGGCCGCCACTGACGGCGAAACGTCTGGACGGCCCGAAAGAGGACTTCGTCCAGGGTCGCATTGGCAAAGACTTCATAGGTCGACGGATACAGGTAACCCTCCAGGTCAGGGGCCTCGGGGTCCAGGTCCCGGACCCAAGTCGCCAGCCGGGCATCAGCGATGCGCCGAAGCGTCACGGCGCGGGGTGCGATGCCCTGCTCTTCCAAGTAGCGGGCGACGTCGAATCGGTCCCACCCCTCGACGATTGTCAGGGTCCGGACGATGTAATGGCCTTCTAAGAGCTGCCGGTAAACGTCCCACGTGGACAGGGTACCTTGAAACTCGTAGAGGCCGGCTCGGACCTGCCGGTCCGTCCGGTACCACCGGAAGATACCCCGCAACAACCAGGGCCGACGCACGACGCCGGCCGCCTGAAGTTGGGCCACGACCTCCCGAAGGGGCGTACCCGGTCGAACCTCGACCCGCACGGGCCGGTCCAACCGACACTGGGGTTGCGTCAAGAGCCATTGGAGCCCTCCCAGGCCTCCCAGGACCCCAAGGGCCAGGACGAGACCGACCCCGAGCCATCGAAGAAGCCGTCGACGCCGTCTATACCGCTCTCTCATAGGCCCATCCACCCCCACCGGTGCATAAGAGTGAGGCCCCCCGTGATGAGCGAGAGGCTGAGGAAGTCTGCCACGATCCCGGCCCCGACCATGTCCCGCAGGCGAAGGTGACCCGTGCCGAACACGATGGCATTCGGCGGCGTCGAGACCGGGAGCAGAAAGGCCATGCTCGTCCCCAGCGTCGTCCCCATCACCAAGGGAACGACCGGTAGGTGAAACATTTGGGCCAGCTTGATGACCAAGGGGATCAAAAGGTTCGCAGACGCCGTGTTGGACATGAGGTCCGTCAGGAAGACACCCAAGGCTGTCGAGACCAGCAAGGCCGTCCCCCAAGTCCACGGGACGGGACCTGTCAAGGCACCCACGACTTGATTCAACAGGCCTGTCCGGTGAAGCATGGTCCCCAAGGACAGGCCACCACCAAACAGGAGGAGTGTATCCCAATCGATGCGAGTGATGTCCGCCCGTTCCAACAGAGACCCCTGGCCGGGACCCGCCGAGATCAAGAAAAGCAAGATGACGATCAGGACCGGCGGGATCGATTCCGGCCATCGGGAGGCCAGGAATATCCGTAGGGGGTGCACCTCTGGCAAGGTCCACTGGAGAATCCCTGGTAGGAACCACAGGACGACCAAGATGGCAAAGGCCCCCAGGACCCTTCGACCGGCTACCGACAGGGCCTCGCCTGCCCTGGGCCGGACTTCCTCCCACGGGACGTGCCGAAGCCATCGGACGTACAGCCAGCCGTGGACCAACAGGAAGAGGGTTAGGGCGATAGGAAGAGCCATCCCGACCCAGGCGACAAAGGACGGACGAGGCACCTCCGGCGCCAGCCGTTCCAAGAGACCCAGGGCGATTAAGTTCGGCGGCGTCCCGATCGGCGTGGCCGTACCCCCGATACTGGCGCTATAGGCGACCAGGAGCAGGGTCGGTTTGTAAAACTGCCGGCGGAGGGTCCCGTCGGGCAGATGTTGACCCAAGGCGGCCACGACGGGCAGGAGTGTCGCCACCGTCGCCGTGTTACTCAGCCACATGGAGAGGCCGAACGCCGCCAGGCCGATGCTCAAGGTCATCCGGTAGGGACCCCTGGCAAAAAATCGGAGCGCCACGACCCGACTGGCCATCCAGGCGGCGGCCTCGTGCTTCTCTAAGGCACGGGCGACCAGAAAACTGCCCAGAAACAGGAAAATGACGGGGTCTGCAAAGGGCCCGAAGGCCTCTCGTTCGGAGGCCACGCCCAGCACGACCCCACCCACGGGGATAAGGAGGGCCGCCACGCCCAGGGGGACTGCCTCGGTCAGCCACAGGACTAAAGGCACCCAGGCCCAGAGCAGGAGCCGGCGGGCCGGCGGCGTCAGGCTCGGTCCGACCCATATCGCCAAGACGGCCTCTCCCACTACGATTAAGCCGAGAGCCAACCACCCACGACGTTTCATCCCCGGCCCCCCGCAGTTCAACACAGCCGTTCGGTTCGTGAGAACTCGTATGAATTCGGCTCTTCCGGTCCTTCAAGATATCAGAACCGCTTCGTTCGGAAAAACGGCCAGGAGCGGCGTGCAAACTACCGTCATAGGCAGATAGGCCGTTCGGCAGGTCGGTAGATAGGGAAGTCGGGGGCGTAGGCCTCTGACCTGTCGACGCACGGTATTCACCATTATTCTATCGCGAGGTCCCGTCATCCCTCCGCTGTCGTGAAGCTTGTAAATCCGATGGGCTTGGATAGGATCGACATAGCTGTTCAATCTATAGAGACAGGCTGAACTCCGATGAAGGTGGTCCTATTGGAGGACAGGGACAGCGTCCGTTGGGCCGTCATCCTGGAGGACAGCCGGGAAAAACTCAGAGTCCAGGATGAACGAGGTCAACAGGCGTGGGTCCCTCGCAAGCGGGTCCTCTTTGAATTCCAGCCGACCGATCTGGAGTCCTCCGCCCCCATCGATGCCGTCCGACGGCGGGTCGAAGAATTGGCCAAGGATATCGACATGGCCCTTCTGGGCGCCCTGGCCTGGGAAGAGGGGCGGGTCGGCTGGAGTTTAGATGAACTAACCCGCCTGTACTTTGGTCCCCGGCCGCTCCCGGAGGAGCGGGCGGCGCTCTACCTTCGGCTCATCTCGGAGACCCTTTACTTCCGCCCTCGGGGCGGCCTCTATGAGGTCCGGCCGCCGGAGCAAGTCGAGGCCTTGCGACATCAACGGGAAGCTGAACAGGCTCGCCAAAACCGGGTCGAGTCCATCGCCCGGCGACTGACCCGGTGGATTCACTCTCCCGCGGCGCCCTGGACCGAGGAGGACCGTCGGCT
Organism: Acidobacteriota bacterium; assembly: GCA_030550225.1. Lineage (GTDB taxonomy): Bacteria > Acidobacteriota > HRBIN11 > HRBIN11 > HRBIN11 > HRBIN11. Next base: position 5,160 of record JAUQPV010000203.1, read on the forward strand.
GGCCGAGACTGTATTGGCTTACTTTCAACGGAAGGCCGACGACCGCACGGTCCATGACCTTCAGCAGGCTTTTGCGGCCGTCCCGGCCCTTCAAGAAGACCCGACTGGGTTGATTCCTATCATCCAGGCGATGGGCTTGGTCCAAAGCGAACTGGAGGGCTTACTCATCTACTACGGCGTGGAGTCGTCCTTCG
>JAUQPV010000204.1 GCA_030550225.1 Acidobacteriota bacterium
GCCGTGCATGCTGGGATGGGGCCAGGTTTACATGGTCGTCAATCCGGTCGGGGAGGTCTTACCGTGCCACGGGGCGAAGGTCATCCGGGAGCTTCGGTTTGACACCGTGCGGGACCGGGGCCTGGCCAACATCTGGTGGGACTCGGAGGCCTTCCAACGGTTTCGGGGCGAGGCCTGGCTCCCGGAGCCCTGTCGGTCCTGTCCGCTCCGGACCGTCGACTTTGGTGGATGTCGCTGTCAGGCCTACCTCCTGACGGGCCGGGCCGACGTGACGGACCCCGTGTGCGAATTCTCGCCCCACCGGTCCATGCTGGATGCCCTTATCGAGTCAACCCTGCGTTCGATGGACGGAAAAGCCGTCCCTCGAACGCACGTCACGCCTCGGTCGGATTCCCCGGGGTAGGCGTCGGGTGCCGGGTGTTGGGTATAAGGCGCTTGTCACCCAAGACCGAGTACCCGACACCGAACACCCATAAAACGCTCTCTTAGGAGGGGAGCCATGCGGAAACCGTGGCGAAAGCCGATGGCTCGGAAGGTCAACGTGGGCGCTGAGATCAGCGCCTACTCCATGGTGAAGGTGTAAGACCTTCCGGCGTGCCCCGGCAGCCGACCGGCCCCGGGGCACTTCGCCGACCCTTCGAGCAAATTGCCAACACCCGTTTTTGAAAAGCCCGCTTCCCCGGCGCTGGGAAAGGTCCATGGGACGCTGTTTTCGCGGACCGAACGACGATGTGAAAGGTCACCCGGTCGGGGGAGATAGGTTTAGGGTTTGGAGTCTGTGGTTCTTACCTGGGACCCTGGGAGGAGAAGATCCGCCATGCCGATGGGCGACCGTCCCCTACCCTTTGACGAATTCGTCGAGGTCCTGCGGCGGGAGGGGTTTCAGCGCTACCATCATCAGCATCCCTTCCACCGTCTGATGAACGAGGGACAGTTGACACCCGGTCAAATGCGGGCCTGGCTGGTCAACCGCTTTTACTACCAGTCGGTCATCCCTATCAAGGACGCGGCCATCCTGGCGAACTGTCCAATCCGGGAGGTCCGGCGCGTCTGGATCCGACGGATCCTGGACCACGACGGGACGGCCGACAAGCCGGGCGGCATCGAGGCCTGGCTTCGGTTCGGCGAGGCGATGGGCCTCCGCCGAGACCAGATCCTGCAAGCGGACGTCCTCCCGGGCGTGCGCTTGGCCGGGGACGCTTACGTGAACTTCTGCAAGACCCGGAGTTGGCTGGAGGGTGTGGCCTCCTCGTTGACCGAGTTGTTCGCCCCGACGGCCATTGAGGAACGTCTGGCGGCCCTTCGGCGACACTACCCCTGGATTCGACCCGACGGGTTTACTTACTTTGAGTGGCGGCTCCAGGCGGCCCGACAGGACGCCGCCGATGCCTTGGACATCTTGCGGCAGTACTGCGTCACGGCCGAGGACCAGCGGCGTTGTCTGAATGCCCTCATCTTCAAGACCGAGCTCCTGTGGTCGCTTTTAGACGCCGTCTACCTCGAGTACGTCGTCCGGAACGACGGCAAGACCCCTTACGACGAAGTCGGCGAGCCGTAAGACCGTCCGGTTTGGAGCCCGCTGTCCTGGGGGCGTCTGGGAGAGTCGTCTGTATGGAAGGGACGTGGATTCCTGTCTTGAAGAAAGGCGTCTACTTACGGGAAACGGCGGGGGCCTATCTTTTGCTCCTGCCGGAGGGGTACATGGAGCTCGACGAGGTCGCCTGGGAGGTCCTCCGCCACTGTGACGGGCGTCACGACGTGGAAGCCATCGCCCAAGCGATGGCTGAACGATATGCCGGGGACGTCGAGACGATTCGCCGGGACGTCGTCGAGTTCTTGACTGACTTGCGGCGTCAGGGCCTCTTGGAATTCCGAGAATTGGCTTCATAAGCGGCGTGCCGGACTCGGTCGCCCGTGACGGCGAACGACAGCCCTATACCCGTCGAGGGGACACCCGGCGTCCGGTCGAGGGCGGCCTTCACGCGGTCGGGCCGACTGGGGCGGAGGCCGATGTATTCGGCGGCCGACGCAAAATCTTCAAAGACCTCGCACTGAAAGTCCTTCTCCATCCGGCTCAGGGAGAACACCTGAAGGTAGATGTAGTCTTCTGATTGGACGTTGAAGTGGAGGTACAAGACGGGAGGCGCCTCTTGGAAGCTGGGCCGCCCCAAGATGATGCCGATCCGGTAATGCTCGTCCAGACGGCCCCGGTCGGCCTTCGGAAATTCCCGGAAGCTCATCAGAAAGCCCAGTCGCTCAAACTTGACGGCCAGGAACTCACCACCGTCCTTCGTGATGGGGTGGGCACTGCAACGGGAAGCGTCCAGGACAATCTCGGCTTGGCCGGCACCCAGGATGGCATCCGCCAACGTGAAGTTGTCGGAGCCCGCATAAAGCGTGACCGCCAGGAATATGGCGATCACGAGAAGGGGGGTCGATTTCATCGACACCTCTCCATGAAGGGATGGCCTACAGGGTCTTCGGGGTTAGGGTTTAGGGACTGGGTGTTGGGTTTTTCCAGAAGGGAGGAGCGGCCATCGTCTTTGGCAAATGGGCAGTTTCGGCGGATAGGTTTGATGCAGTTCCATGTCATAGGCGAGGGGCTTCATCCAAGAATCAAAGCGACAAGGCAGGGGCGATAAAACGGCTGGCCGTCCCGACTTCTCCCAGGCCCTGCATGTCCCACCTATTCTCAGAGGGGCCAAGTCCCAGGTCCATGTAGAATATCCATGTAGAATATCAAAGACGCCGACGTAGATGTCAAATTTCTGAACCGATGGGCCGAGACCCCGCATCTCATTCACGCAATCCGTTAGAAAGGTCCCTCCTTTCGGCCACCGAACCATGTCGATAAAAATATAGGACATCCAGCCCCGGCCGGCTACCCCAAGAGGCGCTTGGAGAACTCACGACGGGACCCATACAATAGCAGAGCCGTCCAGCCCGTGAGAATGGCGTCGGAACAACCTTGCCCATCGCCCGGAAAGCACGATTTTCAAGTTTCGTGATGGCGTGACGGCGTAACGACGTGACGAGGCCGATCCCGGGCCGTTCGCCCCGATCGGTTCTCCACCCCGAATATCGAAATGAAATCCCTGGTGGCCGGCGTCGACCTTGGGACGGAAGGTGTGCGGGTCTGCGTCTTGGACCTGCAGGGTACGCTTTATGCCGAGGCCGCCGAGCCTATCGTCACACACGAGACCGTGGCCGGCGGGGTCGAGCAGGACCCCGAAGACTGGTGGGCGGCCGTCGGCCGGTGTCTCCGGACCGTCGGCACTCGTGTCGACGTCCGTCAGATTCGGGCCCTGGCCGTGGCATCGACCTCGGGCACGGTCGTCGTCCTGGACGCTCGGGGCCGACCCCTGCGGCGGGCTCTCATGTATAACGACGCCCGGGCCATGCCGGAAGCCCAAGAGCTCCTGGCCGCTGTCGGCGGATCGGCGTTTGTTCGGCCTACGGACCCACCCCCCAAGTTCCTGTGGCTCCAGCGTCATGAGCCTGACGTCTGGACCCGGACCCACCGCATCGTCCACGCCGCCGACTTCGTAACGGGTCGACTGACCGGCCGATGGGCCACGGACTGGACTCATGCCCTCAAGACGGGCTACGACCCTGCCTGCCAAGCCTGGTCGCCGGTCCTTTCGGCCGTCGGTGTCGAGTCGGACAGGCTCCCGGTCGTCCTCCCGCCGGGCACGCCCATCGGTCCGGTCCACGCCCGGGCGGCCGAGGCGACGGGTCTCCGGTCGGGGACCCTCGTCGTGACCGGGATGACTGACGGCTGTGCCGCGCAGGTGGCGGCTGGAGCCGTCGCCCCCGGCGAGTGGTGTAGCGTGCTTGGGACGACCCTCGTCGTTCGGGGCGTGACGGAAGAACCCATCGGGGATCCCCAGGGACGTGTGTACTGTCACCGCCATCCTGAGGGCTTCTGGCTTCCGGGCGGCGCCAGCAACACGGGCGGCGAATGCCTCCGCAAGGCGTTTGGCCACGCCGACTTGCAGGCGATGGACGAAAAGGCATGGGCTTACTCGCCCACGGGGCTCGTCGCCTACCCTCTCGTCCGTCGCGGCGAACGCTTCCCCTTCATCGCGCCCCAGGCTCAAGGGTTCCTGCTGGGGACGCCCCGGTCCGAATTCGAGCGGTACGCGGCGTACCTCGAGGGCGTCGCTTACGTCGAGCGCTTGGCTTATGACCTGTTGACTCGACTCGGGGCGACCGTCGGGGACGTGGTGCACACCGCCGGGGGCGGGTCCCGAAGCGAGGTCTGGCTTCAAATCCGGGGCGACGTCCTCGGACGGGTCCTGGTCCGGCCTCGGCACACCGGAGCGGCCGTCGGAGCGGCCATCCTCGCCGCCACGGCGGTCGTCGGCGACGGCTTGATCGCCCGGACTCGGTCGATGGTCCGGACCGACCGGACGGTCGTCCCCCGGCGACACACGCAAGACCTCTACGCCGAGGCCTACGGCCGATTCCTGGAGGCCCTCCGGACGCGGGGCTATTTGACTGACTGACCGGTCAGTCAAATAATAAGGGCAAGTTGCCTCTACCTCACGGGAGTCGGTCCTGTCATGAACGTGAAGAAGGCCCGTTCGGCCCGGCCGGAGGCGACCCGCCGGCGCATCGTCGATGCCGCCCTCCGGGTGTTTGCCCGCCGGGGCTACCACGAGGCGACGATGGACGACATCGCCGCCGCCTCCCGCCTCTCCAAAGGCGCTCTTTACCTGTACTTCCCCAGCAAGCAGGACCTCTTCTTGAGCCTCGTCGACAGTCTGGCCGACATGCTCGTCCGTCGGATGGAAGCCGCTATGGCCGCCGCCGGACCCAGCCGACGGCAGAAGCTCCAAGCCGCCCTGGAGGCCGGGTTTCGCCTTTTTGAGCGACATCGGCCCGTCGTCCGCCTCATCTTCCTGAAGTTGGCGAGCCTGGGGCCGCCCTTGGACGTCAAGCAGGTCGAAATTCAGGACCGCATCGCCGCCCTGATCCGGCGGGAGCTTGACGCCGCCGTCGCCGAGGGGAGCCTCGTCCTCGAAGACACCGAGACCGTCGCCCGGATGTGGGTCGGGGCCATCCATGCGGTCTTGATTCACTGGCTCCATCAACGGAAACCGCCGCCCCTGCGGCAGAGGTTCCCGACCGTCTATACGACCCTCCTCCGGAGCATCGGCTTGGGAGAAGGCAGGTAGGCAGTAAGGCAGTACGGCAGTAAGGCAGTAAGGCTGTCAGGGGTGGGTCAAGACATGGATCAGGCGGTTCAGCATCCGGGTGATGCCGTGGGTCGCCCCCAAGACGTCTTCCAGGGCCTCCGGCGAGATGTAGTCCAGCCGGTGGGCGATGATGCACTGCGTCTCCAGCT
>JAUQPV010000205.1 GCA_030550225.1 Acidobacteriota bacterium
CCCTCGTAAGTCCGCAGGGCCCGCCACAGGTGGTACACGACATAGCCGACCCCCGTAGCCCCGGCGCGAACCGTGCTGACGTCCAAACCCAATCGCATGGCCGCCTAACACCCGGCAGTTCGGCAGTTCAGGAACTCGGGAGGGGTCCGGTTAGTGGTGAATCGCCACCGACTTCCTGCTACCCTCCACCAGCCTACTGTCCCCCTGCCCGACTTCCATCCCCCAGGCCGCACTGATAGCAAATAGGCCCAACACGACATAAAACCCCATCATGAAGTCCCACAGACCCGTGCTCCCGATGAGCAAGGCCATCCAACGATAGATGACCCATTCGTCCGGTGCCAGGAGACGACGGCCCAGTCGGATGGCCAATGGGACGGCCCAAAGGACGAGCAGTCCCAGGCCGATGAGGCCGCCGCCGACTAAGATTTCTAAAAAAAGCTGATTGCTCGTGACGGTGCCCGTCGGCCAGACGCCGCCGGCCATCTCGGCCAGGCGCAGGCGGAACGCATCGAGACCCCATCCGGCCCAGGGCCGCTGGCGCCACAGGTCCCACGCCAGGGCGTACAACCGCCACCGACCGAGTTCGACCCTCTGGCGTTGAAGAACTCGGCCGGCTTGGTGAAGCGTCACCACGCGAGGCGGCGGCAAATAAACGCCGGGTCCACACTCCGGCGGCTTATCCGCCCCCGGCCCTCTTCCCGGGAGCCGACTATCCGTCGCCCGGATCCCGAACATGATCCCCTGGACGGTCGGGTCGAACCACGTCACGCGCTCCCACACGAGGTCCCATCGGCCCCGGCATCGGGGTGCACAGGCCACCGCCGGGACCGTCACCTCCAGGACTTGACGCTCTCCAGGCCCGACGTCTTGCGGTAACGAGTAGCGCCGCACGTCCAGACAGTACAGGCGCCCGTGCTCATCCACCAGATGGTAGGCCAGTCGAACGGGGTGCCGACCGCCCCGCGGCCATCGAAGGGCGCCTATGTTATGGACCATGACCCTCTGGGAGGTCGGGCGGGAACTCATCGGGAACTCTACGGGCTCCAGCCGGGCCGCGACCCAAGGCCGTCCAGACGGCCACCACCGTTCCCGAAACACGGAATCCGTGTAGAAAAGTACGGTCCCCAGGCCGATGCCCGTTACAGCCAGGGTGAGGCCGTATTTCGGCCGACCCCACCGCCCCTCCCACAGGGTCAGCAAGGCCCACCCGGTCCCGAGGACTAAGGCGGCACCCCGACTATATGTGAGGAGGACGCCGGCCGTGAAGGCGACGGCCAATCCGCCGAATACCCATCGGTGGGTCCGGGGTGATGCTCCATGAAGCCGAAATCCGCAGGCCAGGCCGGCCAGGGCCCACTCCAGCCCAGCGACGTTCGCATGTTCGAACACGGACGCCCATCGGCGGAAACCCTCGACCTCGGTCGGCGCCGTCCGAAACCACGCCAGGAAGGGGTCGACCCGGTCCTCCCCGATCGCCTCGACCAAGCCCCCCATCAGAGTCACCAGGGACCCGGCGATGAATCCGTCTACAAAGCGATGACCGGCTTTCCATCCGGGCCGTACGACCCGCAGGCTCGCGAAGAGGGCCCAAGCGGCGCCCCATCGGAGGATCAGGCGAAGGGCCATGCCCGGGTAAGCCGCTCCTGCCAAATTCACGGCCAGCAGGCCCAGCCAGCTCAAACCCCACAAGAGGACGATGGGGTCCCAGAGGCGACCGATGAGGCCGGGATTTTGAATTCCGATGACAAGGGCATAGGCCAGCCAGAGGCCCAGGCCGATCTCGATGGGCTTCCACTCTAGGCCGCCGACCCGCAGGTGCCATCCGGCCGGGTCAAGAAACGGAAAAACCGCACCGATCAAGAATGCCCAAGGCATGGGGGCGGATGAGACATCGTCTTAGGCGGATGGGCAATTCGGCAGTTTGGGATCAAGCGGGAGGCTCCCAGACTGCCGAGTTGCCGAACTGCCCACCGTCGATTTAAGCCTCCGGGGCTACGACGATGGAGACCTCCGTCCCCCGGGTCGCTTTCAGGGTCTGGGCCGCGTTCCCCTGATTGATGGCGATCTCCAGAAAGCCGGCACTCCCGATGTAAGCCACCGGCTCGCCCCGGGGAACCTCGCCGAAGGTGCGTCGAAGGCCAGGGATGCGAGTCTGGGCCACGATGATCTGGCATCGCCGTTGGAAGTCTTCGCCCAGAATACTTGTCAAGAACGCTACGTCCAAGTTCGTGACCAGGTTGCCAAATCGATCGACGTGCAGGACGATGCCCTGATAGACGTTGGCGTCCTTCTGGGCGGGCTTGGGAAACTTCAGGCGGATGAAGTCCTCGACGGGCACCCCCATATGGACCGGCTCGACGCCCCGGGCCAGCCAAGCGGCGACCGGAGCGAAGATGTCCCGCCCGTGGAAGGTCGCCGACGGTGTGGGCCGGAAGAAGTGTTCTTCCGTCAGGTGGTACACCCGAATGTAGGGCTCCCGTTCGTAGACGACCGAGAACACGCCGTTGTCCGGCCCGACGAAGTAGTGCTGGTCCCCGACGACGACGATGGGCCGCCGGGCCGTGCCGACGCCCGGGTCGACGACGACGACGTGGACCGTCCACCGGGGGAACTCGTGGTAAACGGCTCCCAGCGTGAAGGCCGCCCCGATGACGTCGTGAGGCGGGATCAGATGAGTAATATCGACGACACAGGCCTCCGGGCAGATGCTGTAGATGACGCCCTTCATGGCGGCGACAAAGTAGTCCTGTAAGCCAAAGTCGGTCAACAGCGTGACGATGGGGAGACGGCGTTCGGCCATCGGCATGCCTCACGGGATAAGGATCCCCCATCCCGGGTACCGGGTGTCCGTCGACTTGGAGCCCACCCCAGGGACTTCACTGTCCAAACACCATCACGCGGGTGATGACAGCCTTGACCGGCTGACCATTCCGGGTCGGTCGGCGGAACCGGCAATTCATCCAGGTGTCTCGGGCGATCTCCCTCAAGACGTCGACCGGTGCTTGGAGGATCTCGACCTTCAGGGGTTGCCCCGACTCGTTGAGGTAGATCTGGCCGATCACCCGATGGGTGCCGGGATAACGATTCCGGATCCAGTTCAATCGGGGGTCGGTCGAAACACACGGACTGACCGGTTCGATACGGACGTCCAGGTCGACTTCTAAGACAAACTCCGGGAGGGGCGTCGGGGGTGGCTCGGCCCGGGGCGGCGATTCAGGCTCGACTTTGGCCGGCGGCGGGGATGGGGCGGCTGGTGACGGGGCTTCCGCCGTCACCGGAGTCGTCGAGACCGGCGACGGTAGAGCCTCATGCTTAGTCCCCGCATTAGCCGGCGAGGGAGAGCCTGTCGGAGCCCCGACGGACGGTGCCTTCTCTACGGTCGGCGGAGACGGCGGGGACGGCGACGATTCCGCGGCCGGCCGGCTCTCGGGAGACTCCTCCTTGGCGGCCCGAGGCGGGGACGGTTGGGGCACCGTCGTTTTTTCCTTCTCCCGAAGCTGGCGCTGAAGCTCTTCGTTTTGCTTGGCCAGCTCTTGGACCCGCTTCAAGAGCTCTTGCATTTGCACATCGGCAGCGTCCGCCGCCGGTCCGGTGGCCGGGCGGGTACCCTGGGCGGCTTGAAGTTGATGGATGACCTGTTGAAGTTCAGCGATACGCCGTTGGTTCTCCTCCAGTTGCTGACGCAGGGCGACCGTCTCGGGCGAAGGACCCGGCGTCACGGTCGGCGGCGGAGCGACCATCCGCCGCTGGAGAAGCCAGATGGCCCCACCGCCAAGGGCTAAGATGACCAGGGCGATGAGTACGGGCAAAAGCGGAAAGCTCCGTCGGGGCCGCTCCTCCGAGGGCATCACCTGCGGGTACAGGACGACCTCCTCCGACGAGGGCGCGGGCGGCGGCTCGGACGGGACGGCCGGTGCCTCCACCGGTGGAGGCGGCGGGGGCGCAAACAAGGCCGAGTAGTCCTGCCCCAAAAGGCTCTGGTAGTGCCGTTGTTCCCGTTCCGGAAAGTCCCGAAAGAGGGCGTTCAAGTAAAAGGCCAGATGAAACGTGGATGCCTCGTACTCGCCTGAAAAGGCCTTCTCGTCCAGAGGCTCCTTGAGGAGGCTTATCTGCTGGAATCGGTGGTGGGGATCCGCCTGAAGACCTTGCAGGAAGACCATCTGTAGGTCTTCCGGGAGGTGAACGACCTCGCCGGTTCGGAGATAGACCGTCTGGTCCATCAGCCACGCCGCGAGGTCCGCCAGCGGGGCTTCCAGGGGCCGGTTTGTCAAGAGTTCCAGGCATAGCAGAGAAGCCGTATAGACGTCCGCCGCTTGAGAGCCCGGCAGACCGTCCCGTTGCTCCGGCGCCAGGTAGGGACCTAAAGCCTGTCGGATCGAGGCCGGGATACGCCCCGCCTCCCCCAGGGCCTGCAAGATGCCTCCACATACCAGACGAAGCTGGCCTTCGTAAGTGACAAATACCTGGGTCGGGGATAAGCTCCCATGGAAGGCGGGCTGACCCTGAAACGTCAGATCGTGGAGTATCTGGAGAGCCATCAAGAGCTGATGCGTGCACGCCAGGGCCTGGTCGATGCTCATCGGCAGGATCTGGTCCCGACCCGCCTGGAGGACTTCCCAGAGACTTTTTCCCGAGATCGGCTCAAAGACCATGAAGGGCGATTCGGCCGTAAAGTCCCACTGGATCGGGAGTGCCAGGATGGGGTCCTGGATCTTCCGCCGGAACATGCCTAAGAGGTCCTGAAGCCGGTGGACAAATCCGGCATCGCTCCACGGGAGGTCGGACGACAGACGAGCCCACCAGGCGACCCGTCGGGCTCGGCCTTCCGGCGCCTCGACGGCCAAGAAGACGTCGGCCCATCCCCATCGGTAGATGGGCTGGATCAACACGTACGAACCTACCCGTTCCATACCTGCCCCTGCCATCGGCTCACGAGCGAAAGTATATATCAAATCCTCGGAGGGGTAAAAGGCCCCGTCCAATCTCCAGCCCCTACCGAGTATCGGGGGACTGAGGTCCCGCCCGATAAGGGCGGATTTCAGCCCCGCCCGGACCCAGGGACGGGTTCGGCGACCAGTCCCGGACCTCGGCCCGGACGACGGCCCGGGGCCGGTCCTTCAACGTGTAGTAAACGATCCAAAACAGGGCCGCCAGGCCGTCCCGCCAGGTGATCTTCTTGCCCTCGGCGTATGAACGCCCGTAATAGGCGATCGGGACTTCATAGATACGGTATTTGCGTTTCGCGACCTTCACAGTGAATTCAGGCTCGAACCCAAATCGGTTCGACTCGAAGGTGGCCTCTCGGAGGATCTCTGCCCGAAAGACCTTGTAGCA
>JAUQPV010000206.1 GCA_030550225.1 Acidobacteriota bacterium
AAAGCCGAATGCCTTTACGTGTATAGCCTGACGATTCGTCAGGAAGAAAGGTTCTTGCGGTCTCGTTTCGGAGCTCTCTACGAGACTTATGCGGCTCAAACGCCCGCATGGCTTCCCAAGCCGAGGGGTCGAAGCCCAAGCTTCCCAGAAGGTCACTGGTCCTGGCCACGGGTCCGGACGCATCGGGAGCACCGGACGACGATCGCCGTCCTGCTGTGGACTCTGTTCTTCTGGGTTCGGTGGGGGGTCGGGCGGTTCGGCGTATGACGGTCCCGACGATGTTTGCCGTTCCCCAGCTTTCTACGCCTACAGGTCTTCAGACAGGTCTATAAGGGCATCCCGTTGGGCCGAGGGCAAGGTGAAAGGTTACGAAAGGTAAGATGCAGGATGCAAGGTCTCCGGGATTCGGTGCCGGGGCTTGGGCCTCCGGAGGGCCCTCCCGAGTCCTGAATCCCTATTCTATTATTCATCCATCTTGCATCCTATCAGAACACCCGTTCCACCTCGACCTGCCAGCGGTGAAAGTCGGCCAACTGCCCGAAGAGGGTTCGGATTTCATAGAGCAGGGCGAGCCGGTTGCGGCGCAGGTCGGCGTCCTCGACCATCACGAAGACCCGCTCGAAGAACGTATGGAGGACCGGACTCAGCGAGGCCAAATGACGGATGGCATCCGTATACCGACGCTCGACGACCGCTTCGGTGACCGGCTCCCGAAGGCGTCGATAGAACTCCCAAAGCTCACGCTCCTCATCCTGCTGGAACCGATGGGGATCGACCCGTCCCGGGGTTTCGGGAAGGTCCTTCGTGATACTGTACAGGCGCTTGAACACGAGGCCGATGCGGTACACGTCGTCGGGGTCGGACTCTCGGAAAGCCCCCAGACGTCGGTCCAGATCCCAGGGGTCCCAGGGACGCCGGTCGATGAGGGACTCGATGAAGTCGGGACGGGCACCCTGGGCCTCCCAGTAAGCGGCCAGCCGGCCTTGTAAGAACGTAAGGAGCTCCTGGTGTTTTAGGTGAGCTTGATAATAGAGCACCTTCGCCGTATCGGTCGCCGGCGTGACGGACGGGTCGGTCAGACGTCGGTACACGTCCTCCAGGAGCTTCGGGACGTCCACCGAGATGCCGCCCTCGATGAGAATCCGTAAGAGGCCCAAGGCCCAGCGTCGCTGGCCCAGGGGGTCTCGGGAGCCGGACGGCTGAAAGCCCAGGCCAAAGCTGATCCAGAGACTGTCCAGGCGGTCCAAGAAGGCCAGGCACTGCCCAAGCGGCGTGGACGGGATCGGGTCCTCCATCCGCTGGGGCCGCCCGTGCTCATAGATAGCCCGCCACAGAGGTTCCGGCCGGTCCTCCTGCCGGGCCAGGAGGCCCCCGGCGATGCCCTCCAGCTCGGGAAACTCGCCGACCAGTTGGCTGACCAAGTCGGCCTTGGCCAGACGGACGGCCTGCTCCAGGAGCATCTGTTCAGGTGACGACAGCCGCCACAGCGGGGCGACGACCGGGACGAGGGCGTGGAGCCGATAGACCTTGTCGGCATACGTACCGCCGCCTTCCAGGAACTGGACCTGACTCAGCCGAGCCGCGTAGGCCTCGAGGCCTTGCCGACAGTCCTCGTGCCAGAAGAAGTCGGCGTCCCGGAACCGGGCGACGAGGACCCGCTCGTGACCCGTCCGGACGGTCGGACCGTGAGAGGGATGCGTCTGGAGCAGGGTCAAAAAGCGGGGCTGGAGCCGGCCCTGGCTGTTTACGACGGCCAGATACTTCTGGTGATGGCGCATCGCCGTGATAAGGATCTCGGCCGGCAGGCGCAAGAACTGGGGGTCAAAGGTCCCGACCAGGACGGTCGGCCACTCGGTCAAATGAACCCAAAGGTCCAGGAGTTCAGGGTCCTCGAGGGGCTGGCCGTCGGGGACGTCAGCCAGGGCTTGACGGATCTCGGCCTCAAACCGCTGACGGCGTTTTTCGTTGGAGACGAGGACCCGGACCTCCTCCAGGAGGGCCTCGTAGCGGGCCGCATCGGGGACCTCGATGCGGCGGTTTCCCGCCAAGAGGCGGTGCCCGTATGTGAATCGGTCCGCCGTCACGCCGGCAAACTGCCACGGCACGACCGTATCGCCCCAGAGAGCAAGGATCCAACGGACGGGTCGGCTGAAGGCGATGGGGCTTCCCGGCCAGCGCATTCGCTTCCGGAAGGGGATGTCTTCAAAGAGGGACGTCAGGAGTTCTGGAAGGACCTCGACGGCCGGACGGCCAGGAATCTGCCGTTCTAAGACGACGTAGGCCCCTCGCGGCCCCTCCTCGATGCGGACGTCCTCCGGCGAAGCCCCGTAGCGTCGCAGAAAGCCCATCAGGGCCGGCGTCGGACGGCCTTCGGCGTCCAGGGCCGTGTGTTTCGGCGGACCCTTGATGACCTCCGTCCGCGTCGGCTGGACGGCCGGGAAGCGCTCGACGTAGAGGACGATCCGGCGCGGCGTCGTCCAAACGACGGCGGGAATATCCGTCCAACCATAGGCCCGGAGGCGCTCCGGCCAGACCTCCCGAATGTACTGCCGGGCTGTCTTTTGTTCTTCGACCGGCAATTCTTCCGTGCCGACCTCGACGACGAGGGCCTGGGCATCCATCGGGTCAGTCTCCTATCCGGCGATTCGGGAATTCGGGAGCTCGGCAGATGGGCAGTTCGGCAGGTCGGCAGTCGGGGAGTCAGGAAGGCGAAGTAGGGGCGACCTCCTGATGGTAGCCCAAGGGACGGATGGTAGCCGTCCCCATCCAGAGTTGCCCGAGACAGCGGCCGGATGACGCTCACTGCCTAAGGGGGAGATGCCCATATCCAGGCGTTGCCCCTCTTTCTCCCCCCACCTGCCCATCTGCCGAACTCCCGAACTCCCGAATTGCCGAATTGCCGAACTGCCGAACTGCCGAATTGCCGGATTGCCTTACTGCTCTAACTCCGACAGGGGCACACGTTCGCACGTGGACGGGAATTGGACATGCCACACGTCGTTCCGGTCCGCCTCGGCCCAGACCCGGACGTCGGTCCGAAGTCGGTACTCGACCCGCTGGCGGAGCCAGTCGGTCGTCTCGACGACCAGCTCAAGGGCTCGAGGCCGCCACTGGATCACGACCCGAGACCAGGGGACCCGGGGGTCTGTCTCGGCCGTCGGCGGTGCCTCAAAAACCCAGCGAGTTTCGTCGGGCTTCGCCTCAAACTGACGAAGTTCCATCGCGAGTCCCGAAAAATCACAATCCCGCACAAAAGCCAGGAGGGGATGGGCCTGAAGCCGGACCTGGGGTTGGCTCTCATAATACACGATGCAATCGGCTTCCACGTAAAACTCCATTCGTTCCGGGGTCCACACGAAAATCTTCGCCTCCGGCCGGTCATACTGCCACCACAGGCGGTCGGGCCGGACCCAGGCGAAGCGGCCCGACTCTTGAGACTTCCGGTGGGTCGCCGGATTTTCGCTGGACTGGACGAAGGTGCCCCCGACCCGCGCCAATTGTATACATACGTCTCGGAGGGCTTGAATCCCATCCTGAGATGGCGAAGGGCTGGATGGGTAAGGAGCGGCCCCAGGGCCTTTGGGACCATCTGCCGAACGGCCGAACGGCCGAATGACCGAATGGCCCTTTGCTTGAAAAATCGTCCGCCCCGAAGGGTCGGAAAGGCCGAATCCATGCAGGTTTTCACGAACCGAAGGGCCCTGATAAGGAGAGATTAGGACTTGGGAATTGCGAACGAGGGGATTAGGGTTAGAGTGTTCCCACTCCACGGGCCCGCATCCCGTATCCCACACCTTGCATCTTGCATCCTGAAGGCCTTGCGATAGGATGAGACCGACCCAAAGGGCCACTTGAATGAGGCCCTCACCGAGGCTCGGATGAAGCGGATGATCGCCTTGGGCGGCGGATGCTACGGATTTCTGCATGTTTCCCACCTCTTGAAGGCCCGCGCCAAAGGTCGCATCGAATTCGACCGCATCGTGGTCGTCGACCGCAATGCCGTCCCCCCGGTCCGACAGCGTCTGGGCGACCACCCAGACGTCGAGTACGTACAAGACACGTGGGAAAATTTCCTGTACCAGTATGCCCGAGACGGGGTCCTGGGTCCAGACGACGAGGTCGTGCCGCCCTGCATCGGGCCCCACTTGACGATGATATGGCTTCGGGAACGCATCAACCGGGAGACGCCGTATCGGGCCGAGGTCATCCCCTGGGACATTCGCATCGGGACACCCTTCGAGGTCACGCTCCCGGTCGGCACGCACGCCGTCAGCTACGCCCTGTGGCGATGTCCCTCGACGTGCATCGAGCCGCCCCTCTGTCCGGCCATCCGGGGACCCCGGAATTGGGACATGGGGACGTTCGTCCTCCGACACTTCTCCCAGTGGACCGTCCAGGGGCGACCCATCGACCACTGCGAGGTCTTCTACAGCCGACACCGGGCCTGGGGCGTGGCAACGTATCCGGCCGTCCGATTCCTGGAGGCCTGGGCGCGAGTCGAACGCCTGTGGCAGAGCGAACCCGACGGGGAATGGCGGGTCCTGGTCGCCACCGTCTCGGCGTGCCATGGACTCCTGGGGCTCTTGCGTATCGGACCGCCGTAAGGCCCAGGCCTGTCTATCGGCGCAGGACGGGACCTGTGCCCGACTACCGAAAGAGGTGCCGGAGGATGAAGCCCACGTTGGCCGGTCGCTCGGCCAGCCGCCGCATGAAGTACGGATACCAATGCGTCCCGTAGGGGACGTACACCCGAAGGGGCCAGCCCTCTTCCAGGAGCTTCTGCTGAAGGTCTCGCCGGATACCGTAAATCATCTGGAATTCAAAGGTCCGGGGCTGGGTGATGCCGTGAGCCCGTATGGACTCGACGGCGTGCCGGATCATCCGAATGTCATGGGTGGCGATAGCAAACCGGGACGCCTCGGCCAAGAGGATGTCCATCAGGCGACGGTAGTTCTCGTCGACCTGCCGCTTGCGGGGAAAGGCCCGGTCGGATGGTTCTCGGTACGCCCCCTTGACGAGGCGGACCTTAATGCCCCGGGCGATGAGCGACCGAAGATCTTTCTCGCTCCGATAGAGGTAGGCTTGGATGGCGACACCGACGCCCTCGAACTCGTCTCGGAGACGGTGGACGATTTCGAGGGTCCGGTCCGTGTAATCGCTCCCCTCCATGTCGATTTCCACGTCCCGGTCATAGCCCTGGGCCCGTTCGACGATGGCCCGGACCAACTCGAAGCACAGGTCCGTCGACAGGTCCAGGCCGAGCTGGGTGAGTTTGACAGAGATGTTGCTATCAAGGTCCCGCCGGTGGATTTCCTCGACTT
>JAUQPV010000207.1 GCA_030550225.1 Acidobacteriota bacterium
GACCTGGAGAGCCTACGGGACCTGGCCCGGTTCCTGGCGGCCCGAGGAGGGCAAAGAGCAAAGGGCATAGGGCATAGAGCGTAGGAGCCTTTGCGCTTTGCTCTATGCCCTCTGGGGGAGTCCGTCATGAAGGAACTGCGGGACATCCTGGACGCCGTGGTCGAAGTCCGGCGCCAAGGGGAGCGAGCGGCCCTGGCGACCGTCGTGAAGGTCCGGGGCTCGACCTACCGGCGGCCCGGCGCTCGCATGCTCTTACGACCGGACGGCACGATGGTCGGCTCGATCAGCGGCGGTTGCCTGGAAGGGGACATCCTCGAAAAGGCCCGGCCGGTCCTCGCCGGCGGGACACCGCGGTTGGCCACCTATGACATGACGTCGGATGACGACATCGTGTGGGGCCTGGGCCTCGGATGTAACGGCGTCGTGTACGTTCTCATCGAGCCCCTGCCCGCTGGCGGTCCGGCCGACCCGATGGCCTTCCTGGACGAATGCCTCAGTCACGAGCGAGTCGGCGTCATGGCGACGGTCTTTCGAGTCGAAGGGCACCTTGGGGCGCATGTCGGCGACCGCTGGATGGTCCGGGGCGACGGTCAACTCTGGGGAAGCACCCTGCAGGACCCCGCCCTCAGCGAGGCGCTCCGACCCGACGTCGACGAGGCCCGTCAGACCGGCCGTTCGAGAGTCCGGACCTACACCCTGCCGGACGGCGAGGCCGAGGTCTTCATCGAGGTCGTCCAGCCGCCGGTCCCCCTCGTCGTCTTCGGGGCCGGCCATGATGCCATTCCGGTCGTGCGCTTCGCGAAGGCCCTGGGCTGGCGGGTCACCGTCGTGGACAGCCGCCCGGCCTACGCGACCCGGGACCGCTTTCCCGAGGCCGACGAAGTCGTCCTGGCCCACCCGGAGGACGTACCCGGAAGCGTTCGCCTCGATGAACGGACGTTCGCCGTCGTCATGACCCACAACTATCTGCAGGACCTCAAGCTCCTGGAAGTCCTCCTTCCCTCGCCTGTCCGGTACCTGGGCGTCCTGGGACCCCGAAGCCGGACGGACAAACTGCTCGGCGACCTCCGGGCAAAAGGTCGGGCGCCCTCCGAAGCGCAACTCGGACGCCTCTATAGCCCCGTCGGCGTGGACATCGGGGCCGAAACCCCCGAGGAGATCGCCCTGTCGATCCTGGCGGAGATTCAGGCTGTCCTGGCGGGCCGTTCGGCCGGTCTCCTGCGGGACCGTAAGGGCCCCATCCACGAGCGAACGGAGGGGGCGTGACCGAACCGAGGCCCAGTACCCAGGGACCTGAGCGGAAGCCGCTTACCCGTCAAAACGCACGTCCTGGGTTCGGCGGACGACGTCACCGACATACAGCCACGACACTTGCCGAAGCGTCGCCGCCTGGTCAAAGTCCGTGATCGTCGAGATGCCGTCGGCCGGGACGACGATGTGATACCACCGGAGGCCTGCCGAGGCCGCCGTGTGGAGTACACACACGTTCGACATCGTACCGACGAGGACCAGATGCTGGACGCCCCATACGCGAAGCATGTGGTCCAGCCAAGTCCCATAAAAGCCGTCGTACCGGTTCTTCTGGACGATGAGGTCGTCGTCGGCTGGTCGGAGTTCCTCGACGATCTCCCAGCCCCAGGACCGGTAGCGGCAGTGCTCACCCCAGATCTTCCACTCGGGGTCGTTCTCGAAGTGGGTATCCATCGTGTAGACGACCCGCACACCCCGGCCCCGAGCCGCTTCCAAGAGATGGCGGATGGCCGGGACCGTCTCGATGGCCGCCGGGACGACGAGCTTGCCGCCCGGCTTAACGAAGTCGTTCTGCATATCCACGACGACGACGGCCGTCTGGGCCGCCGGCAGGTGGACGGCGTCCTTGAAGGGAATATTCGGGACTTCGACGACCTTATCGGGGATGAACTTCATGACCGCCCTCCGGGGATAAGCTGAGTCAGGTAATGAGGTAATGATGACGCTCCTACTTGTAATTTTAGTCCCCGTTACGCTTCTGGGTAAGATGGCGAACAGCGGACGGCGAATGGCGAGGGGCGAACAGTGCCCCACCTGCCGACCTGCTCCCGAAGCGGGTACCGGCATGACGGCCGGTTCGGGGCCAGGTCATCCGCCGACTTGCCCATCGGCCGACTGCTGACCTGCCGACCCTCTCCCCATGCCGGGACTCCCGCGACTTGCGTCGGCCGGAAAACTGGCATAGGATGGTAGTCGACTCGAGATCATCATTCATCCTGAATGACCCACGCTTTACCCTCCTGGCCAGCCGGAGGGGGTACCCTTCCCCAGGGACCCCCTTCGGTGGCTATTTTTCGGCCATTCGGGAATCCGGGAGTTCGGCAGTCCGGGAGCTTGGAAATTTGGGAACTCGGCAGGATAGAAGAGGATCGCCGGCTGGTAAGGAAGAAGAGGACTAACGATGGCCTCAATGCCCCAGGTCCGAGGTACGGTTTTACGAGGCATCTTGAAGGACGCGAAGGAAACGCTGGCCAGCGGGGTGCCCGTCTTGATGAGCTACCTCCGTGAGGAGGACCGATAACGATATTTTTCAAATAATTCTGCATAACCAATGGTATATTTACGCGTACCTGGTCGTTTTACTGGAAGCTTATTATCAGCACGTCGCCCGATACGAAGATTACAAGATCGTGGAGTTGGGTATTCGTGCAGCCCATCGAGACCTGACGGGGATTCTTAAAATATACACGCTGGTCACCAGCCCCTTTGCCGTCAGAGAACGGGCCCCGCTTATCTGGTCGCAAAAGTACTCCGCAGGTGAGATGGTCTTCGACCGGAAGTGGGATAACGGCTTTGACTTAGAACTGCGAGGATTTCCAGAAATCCATCGGCTGAATTGCCTGATGGTGACGGGTTATATCGAAGGGTTTGGAAAAAATTGGCGCCCGACCTACCGAACTGCTCATGACCGCTGTGTTCACCGGGGAGACCCGGTGTGTAATTTTCGCTCTACGTGGTGAAGACCAGGCATCCATGGACTGAACTCCCGGACTGCCGAACTCCCGAATTGCCGAATTCCCGATTTTCCGAGGCTTCCGATGGCACCAGGGGTCCTGATAACCGGCGGGGCTGGATTCATCGGCTATCATTTAGTCCGATGGCTGGTCCGGCAGGGCTATGACGTTCGAATTTTAGACAATGGCCGCACGGGGCGGCTGGACCGATTCGACGGAACGCCCGAGGTCCGGTCCGTGACTCTTCTGAAGGGGGACATCACGCGACTGGCCGACGTGGAGGCCGCCTGCGAGGGCATCGACTATGTCGTTCACCTGGCGGCTCAGGTCTCGGTCGTCGAGTCGATGGACCGACCGGCGGAGACGTGGGCCATCAACGTGCACGGGACCGCTTTGGTCCTGGAGGCGGCTCGGCGGTTTGGCGTACGACGGGTCGTATTTACATCCTCGTGCGCCGTTTACGGGGACAGTCTGGAGCCGCCCTTTCGGGAGACCGACGCCCCACGGCCGACCTCACCGTATGGCCTGAGCAAGTGGATGGGCGAGCACTTAGCCGAGTTCTACACTCGAGTCTTTCGTCTGCCGGTCGTGACTCTTCGGCTGTTTAACGTCTACGGGCCCGGCCAGCGGGCGGACTCGCCGTACGCTTCGGTCATTCCCCGGTTCATCGATGCCCTCCGCCGGGGGGTCCCGATGACCGTCTACGGGACGGGCGAGCAGACGCGGGATTTCGTGTTCGTCGAGGACGTGGCCCGCATCATCGAGAAGGCACTCCACATGCCTCAGGCGGACGGTCTCGTCATCAACGTGGGCACCGGCCACCCCACGTCGGTCAACGACCTGGCCCGGCTCCTGCAGGAGATCTCGGGTCGGTCCGTTGGGACTCACCATGAGCCGCCCCGACCCGGTGAGATGCTCCACGCATGGGCCGACACGGCCCGGCTTCGGTCGGTCTTAGGGATCGACCCGGAGGACCTGACCCCCCTTCGGGAGGGTCTGACCCGGACGTGGAGGGCAGAGGGCATAGAGCAGAGGGCATAGAGCAGAGGGTATTGCTCTTTGCCCTTTACCCCGTACACAGATTGAGGCATGGCCATGAAGCGGTGGATGACAAGCTTTATCATCGGGATAGGCCTCGGCGTTGCCTTGACCGCTTGGGTCGGGGGTCGGTACTGGCCGACCCGGCATCCCCCGGTCCCGCCGGCTTCAACCGAGACGGTCGGTCCGGTCCGTCCTGAACCCCAGGAGGCCTCGGGGCCGGCACCGACGCCGTCGCCAGCCCCGTCGACGACGGGGGACCTGCGGATGACGCCCGTCGTGATGGCCGTCCGGAAGGCCTCGCCGGCCGTCGTGAACATCAGCACCGAGCAGGTCATCCGGGCCCGGGTCAATCCCTTTGGGGCCTTCCTGGAGGACCCCTTCTTTGAGCGATTTTTCCAAGACTTCTTCGAGCCTTACTATCGGGAGTACCGAACGCAGAGCCTGGGCTCTGGGTTCATCATCCACCCGCAGGGGTTCATCGTGACGAACTATCACGTCATCGAGCGGGGGACGACGATCGTCGTCCGGCTGGCCGACCGCCGGGAGTTCCGGGCCCGGGTCGCCGGGACGGATGCCGAGCACGACATTGCCGTCCTGCGGGTGGACACGCCGCAGGCGCTTCCCGTGGCCGACATCGGGACCTCGGCCGACCTCATGGTCGGTGAGCCCGTGATCGCCATCGGGAATCCCTTCGGCCTTTCTCATACGGTCACGACGGGCGTGGTCAGTGCCCTGCACCGCTCCGTCCGGACGCCTGAGCGCGTGTACCACGACTTCATCCAAACGGATGCCCCCATCAACCCGGGGAACAGCGGGGGACCGCTTCTGAACATCTACGGCAAGGTCGTCGGCGTCAACACGGCCATCCGGGCCGAGGCGCAGGGCATCGGGTTTGCGATCCCCATCGACCTCGTCATGCGGGTCGTCCGAGACCTGCTGGCCTTTGGCCACATCCGTCAGACCTGGTGGGGCTTTCGCCTCGAGGAGAGCCTGCGGCCGCGGGGTTTAGAGGTCACGTACCTGTATCCGGGCGGCCCAGCTGAGACGGCCGGCGTCCGCCTGCGGGACGTCATCGTGCGGGTCGGGGGCCAGCCGACCGAGACGCTGGAGGACTTCTACCGGATATGGGAGAGCCTGCCGCCGGATAAGGACGTAACTATCGAGGTCCTGCGAGGGACGCAGAGTCAGACGCTTCGCGTCCGCCTCCAGGCCCTGACGGCCTCCCAGGCCGCCGATGTCATCTATCA